>JBJEQS010000024.1:0-4217 GCA_051881875.1 Oscillospiraceae bacterium | reverse complement strand
CAGTGGTCGCCCCTACAAATTAGTAACCAATCGGTCAGATAGAAAAAACAAGCTATCAAATCGGTCGGACAGTCAAATTAAGAAAGGAAAAGAATATGACAAAATCAAATGTACTGAAATTTGTTTTTGCCCTTATGTGTGTTATTACCATTGCCACCATGATGTATTCATGCCAGCAGGCAAACGAAAACACAAGCATTGACCTCGATACAATTGAACTGGTTCAGTTTAATGAGGATATTCCCGATGATACTCCTGTTGCAGTCATAAAAACAACTCTCGGAGATATGAAAGCGATACTCTATCCCGAATATGCTCCGAATACCGTTCAGAATTTCACTGAACTCGCTGAACAGGATTATTACGATAATTCCTATATATTCCGCATACAGAAAGGAACATATTTCGCCTGCGGAAGTCCTCAGCCTGACGGTAATCTTCCTGATGACCATGACAAATCAAGAGAAAAAATCGCCAATGAATATCATCAGAACCTATGGCCTTTCAGATGGTCGATATGTGCCTTGAACACAGGCATGAACTGTTCCGGAAGCAGATTTATAGTTGTGGATTCAATCGAATTCACTGATGAGATAAAGGAGGAAATGCTCTCCTCCAGTGAAAATACCATACTCGCTGACGCATTTATCGAACATGGCGGAATACCAAACTATTCAAGGCAGATGACAGTATTCGCCCAGATTTATGACGGTACGGATATTGCGGAATTAATAGCCAATCAGGACGCTGATGAGGATAATGAGCTTCAGCCGTATGAGGAAATACTTATAACAGATATTGAGATTTCTACCTACGGTGAACAGAATAACGAATAATCCATAAATTATACTTTATTTTAACTATTTTTAATAGACATAAACGCTAAATTTTTTATATATCAAGTGTTTTTCCTTTACAAATCCGGTTGAGTATAGTATAATATTAAGTTGTGGAGATATACACTTCCGAAAGGAATTTGATTTATGAATAAAAGATTTATGCAGTTTCTTGTATGCTCTGTTATGCTGATTCTCACGCTGACAGGCTGCGAAAGAAAGTATGTTATACTTGATGATGTTGATATTCTCAACTATACCGCACCCGTTCAGAATGAGGAAATAGCTGTTATAAGCGTAAAGGATTACGGCGATATAAAAATAAAGCTTTTCCCTGAACAATGCCCCAAAGGCGTTGAAAATTTCAAGCGGCTTATAACCGAAAAGAATTATTATGACGGAGTGACATTTCACAGAGTTATAAACGGCTTTATGATTCAGAGCGGCGACCCGACAGGTACAGGAGCAGGCGGCGAAAGCATATGGAATGAAAGCTTCTCGCAGGAAATATCATCAGGTTTAAGACATTTCAGCGGTGCTGTATCATATGCCACAGCAGATGACAAGCTTAACGGCAGTCAGTTCTTCATAGTTACGGGGCAAATCGGATTTGATTTTTCCGATATGGCAAATCAGGGATATTATTTCCCTGCAAACGTCGCTCAGATGTATAATGAAAAGGGCGGCTATCCGTTTCTTGACGGCGGATATGAAGTATTCGGACAGGTTTTCGAGGGGCTGGACATATGCCTGAAAATCGCTGAAGTCCCGACCGATGAAAACGACAGACCTGCCCAGGATATTATAATAGAAAAAGCTGAAATAATACCATTCAGCGAATAGATTCAGAGGTGTTTTTTTGATATGTTAAAGAAAATTATCTCAGGCATATTATGCCTTTCAATAGCTCTTTCATTTTCCGCCTGCGGAAAAGATAATGCAGATTCACAGTCCGAATCAGGCAATTCACAGAGCGTTTCTGATGAAACTGCTGCCGATGGCATAATCAACTTTACCATGCCTGTGGAAAATGAAAAAATCGCCGTATTTGAGATAAGAGATTATGGTACAATAAAGATTAAGCTTTTCCCTGAACAGTGTCCGAAAGGCGTTGAAAATTTTGAATTTCTGATTAACTCGGGATACTATGATGAAGTTACATTCCACCGTGTTATCAAGGACTTTATGATTCAGGGCGGCGATTCTGATGGTGACGGTATCGGCGGCGACAGCAAATGGGGAGAAAACGGATTTGAACAGGAAATATGCGATAATCTGAAGCATTTTTCCGGTGCGGTTGCATATGCCATTCCGGCTGACAAAAGAAACAGAAGTCAGTTCTATATTGTAACAGGTCTTCAGGATATAAATGAAGATTATTTCAAAGCATATAATATCTCCTGCGATGATGAAACAAAGCAGATGTATTATGAAAAAGGCGGTTATCCGTTCCTTGACGGCGGATATGAAGTATTCGGACAGGTTTTTGAGGGTCTGGATGTATGCTTTAAAATTGCTGAAACTGCCACCAATTCAAGTGACAGACCTCTTGAGGACGTTGTAATCGAATACGCAAAAATGGAAGAATATAAATCAGGAAATTAATTTTAATTCAGCATAGCGGGCGGACGTTGTTCGCCCTCTGCGGCTGATATTGGAAAAGTATCTTTTTTAAGCGGCAAGCGGTCTGACAGATAAAATATGAATTCGACAGAAAAAATTTAATAAGATGAAAAATAAAGAAATTTCCTTATCTTTTGCATGGGCGACCAATGGTCGTCCGAACGAAATTGCCATAAAACCACAACGGGCGACCACAGTTCGCCCCTACAGAAATAATCATCGAACTCACGTTTTTTCTTTATAAACAGGATATTTTTTTAAAATCAGTCAATACTAAAAATTGATTTTCAATGTTAAGGGGAGAATTTAGATTGGACAAATTTGTAATTGAGGGCGGACATCGCCTTGAGGGTGAAATAGTTGTCAGCGGTGCAAAAAATGCGGCTGTTGCAATTATTCCGGCTGTAATCCTTTCAGATGAACCATGTATTCTTGAAAATGTGCCGGATATAAGCGATGTGTCTATAAGCCTCAGAATACTGAGCCATATGGGTGCTGATATAAAAACTATAGACCGTACTACTTTCCGCATTGATGCAACTCATCTCAAAAATGCCGTTATTCCTTACGAAATGGCAAGAAAGATGAGAGCCTCATATTATTTTCTTGGTGCATTGCTCGGAAAATTCAACAGGGCAAAAGTTTCAATGCCGGGCGGCTGTTCTCTTGGTGACAGACCTATTGACCAGCATATAAAGGCTTTTTCAGCTCTGGGAGCTGATTACTCAATAGACCACGGCATGATTGATGTTAATGCAAAAGAACTCAAAGGCGGACAGATTTATCTTGATGTTGTTTCTGTCGGTGCTACAATGAATGCAATACTCGCTGCTGCAAGGGCAAAAGGTCTTACAATAATTGAAAATGCTGCTAAAGAACCGCATATCGTTGACCTTGCAAACTTCCTCAATTCAATGGGTGCAAATATCATCGGTGCAGGTACTGATGTTATCAAAGTCAAAGGCGTTGACCATCTCAGAGGGACTACTTATACAATTATTCCTGACCAGATTGAAGCCGGTACTTATATGATTGCCGCCGCTGCAACACGAGGCGACCTCACAATAAAGAATGTCACTCCGAAACACCTTGAATCAATCACCGCAAAACTCGAAAAAATCGGCGTGAATGTTGAGGAATATGATGACAGCGTAAGAGTATGGGTTGATGGCCCTCTAGTAAAAACAAGCGTCAAGACCATGCCGCATCCGGGTTTCCCGACCGATATGCAGCCGCAGATTGCCACACTTCTCACTCTTGCCGAGGGTACAAGCATTGTAACAGAGGGCATCTGGAGCAATCGTTTCAGATATGTTGATGAACTCAGAAGAATGGGTGCTGATATTTCCGTTGACGGCAAGGTCGCTGTAATTGAAGGTACTGGAAAGCTTACAGGTGCTCAGGTCAAGGCGTGTGACCTTCGTGCAGGTGCTGCTCTTATTATCGCAGGACTTGCAGCAAGCGGTATTACTGAAATTGAAGATATTTACCATATTGAAAGAGGTTATGAGAATATGGACGGAAAACTAAGAAATGTCGGAGCGTGTATATGCAAAAAACGTTTCCCCGGTGCTTCCGTTAAAAAGGCTCTTTAATAAAAATAAAAGCGGATTGTATATCTTTGTACAATCCGCTTGTTTTATGCATTTGAGCCATAAGATACAAATACTGAAAAGTTTTTATCATTTTGTCATCGAACTCATCAGGGTTTTTGAATGAGTAAACAAATTATGAATAAATCAATAATATTTAAGGTTT
>JBJEQS010000023.1:0-4225 GCA_051881875.1 Oscillospiraceae bacterium | reverse complement strand
GCTCGAATGAGCGAAACGGGGGTGTGGGGGCGGCAGCCCCCGCCCTTCCATCGTTCAAAAAAGTTTTTTGTCAAACTTTTTCCAAAAAAGTTTGAGCAAACGCAGTTTGCTGAACTGAAATTATGGATTTACAAGTAAATAAAGACTGGCGAATATAGTTCGCCATTACAAAATAAATCTATCGAACTCACGTTAATTTATTTTGTATTACTTGTAAACAATGCGGTCGAGCCAGTAAATAATAAGTTTTCTGAAACTAAGCGGCGTTAAGCCGCTTGCAACGAACCGGAGACGGCACCTTGCCGCCCGCAAAAAAAATCGCTTACTATGTATTATACAGCAAAATGCATAAAATAGCAAGCGAAAAATTATAAAAAATTAAGAATTACAAATTTATGGAATATCAGACAGTATTCTTGTTTTTCCTGCGAACAGAATGAGATTTTCTTACCTGCTCATATGCTTTCAATATAAGCGGTATCATCACAGCAACAAGCGGAACATCTGCTATTAACTGTAAAACATTCTTTATAATACGGGGAGAAAGCCATAACCAGAACGCATCATATCCATCAGCTGTGAAGAAGCTGAAATCCTTGTTTACATATGATGTGTAAATGATTATTGAGTTAATGCATACATTGCATATAAGCACTACGATAACTCTTGAAATGCATATCTGCACTGTTCTTTTGGGAGTAATACCATACTTTTCGGACTCATCTTCAAGAGCCTTGTAACATATTATGCCGTATATAATACCTGCGATAATATGTGCTGCTGCAAGAGGAAGTGAATATTCTCTTGCGGTGTGATTGGAAATAATGTATCCGAGAAAATCCTGAGAAACATTTGCCATAGCCGCAACAACAGGCCCGTAAAGCACAGCAATCGCCATTATGGCAACAAATGAGAACGATATTCTTATATCAGGTGTAATTTCAATTGCAACCGACCTTATAACAATTGCAATAGCCATGAGCATACCTGCACCTGTAATGGTACGCACATTTTTGAGTTCATTGAATGAACTTCTGAAAAGAGATAAAAGACCTTTCATTATAACCTCCTTAAAATAAATGCTGTTTGCATAAAGGAGCTTAAATGAAAGGCTCATTCATGCAATCAGCGGGATGCGAAAACCATACCGCAAACATCTAAGAGATGCTTTTCGTCCGGACAACAACTCCCCGTCTGTCCGGCACTTCACGCATGGTAATCTACTCTGACTGCCAATTCAATTCACAAATAATATTATATATAATTATTATGTCGGCTAATATATATCTATGCCCACATTAAACTGACCGTTGATTAGAAAGAAATTTCGTTAGCAACGTTGTAAAGCTCTGTATCAATAGTTTTCTTCATAGCAAGAGCTTCCTGAATATCAAAGTCAACAATCTTGCTGTTCTGCATACCGACTACACGATTGCCGATGCCGTTTTCAATAAGTTCAACTGCATAGTAACCCATCTGGCTTGCAACAACTCTGTCACGGAGAGTCGGAGCACCGCCACGCTGAACATGACCGAGTATAGTTGCTCGTGATTCAATGCCTGTCTTTTCCTGAATTTCCTGAGCAATGCTGTTAGCGTTGCCGATACCCTCGGAAACAACAATGATAAAGTGCTGTTTGCCTGTTTTTCTTGATTCAAGCATCTTCTTGGCGATGTCATCAAGATTGTAAGGCATTTCTTCAATGATAATTGCAGTAGCACCGCAGGCAATACCTGTATTTATTGCGATATGACCGGCGTGTCTGCCCATAACCTCAACAACACTGCATCTGTCATGTGACTGTGATGTGTCACGAAGCTTGTCAACCATTTCGAGAGCTGTATTCATAGCTGTATCATAGCCGATTGTATATTCAGTGCAGGCAATGTCATTATCTATTGTACCCGGAAGACCTACACAGAGAATACCTCTTGCTGAAAGGTCAGCAGCACCTCTGAATGAGCCGTCACCGCCGATAACAACGATACCCTCAAGACCGAGTTCCTCACATTTTTTCTTAGCCTTGTCAATGCCTTCTTCAGTTCTGAATTCATTGCATCTTGCAGTATAAAGGCAAGTACCGCCTTTCTGGATAATATCTGAAACGCTTCTCTCGTTCATTTCAAAAATATCGCCATTGATAAGACCATTATAGCCTCTGCGAATACCATAAACCTTCATGCCTTTTCTGAGAGCAGTTCTTGCAACAGCACGAACTGCCGCATTCATACCCGGTGCATCTCCGCCGCTTGTTAAAATACCAATTGTCTTTGCCATAATAAAAAGCTCCATTCTGCCATAAGGCTGATTATAATAACATAATATAATATTGTCAATATATATTTTACTACATTTGATATTTTGTTGTCAAGGGGTAATTGATATAAATTTGTCATATAAGAAAATTTGAGAGAAAAATCTGAAATAAATTCCCGTTAAAAAACAGTCTGATAAGCTTAATTATCAGACTGTAATTTTTTATTGGATTAATCAATCTTCTGTTTTGTAACATTCAAATACTGAATCAACATATTTTTCATCAGGTTTCTTTGTGAATGCACTTACTATCGGTACTATTATCAGTCCGAATATCATTGCAAATGCACCTGCATTTATCGGTGATGCTATGCTGAGTTTTACTGATGATACAGCCTGTACTGCCTGCGGAAAAAGTCCCAGACTGAATATAAACATATGTACAACAGTAATTCCCACACCGCATATAAAGCTTGTCCATACAGCTGCCTTTGTAATTTTCTTTGAGAAAAGTCCATACATAAATGGTGCAAGGAATGCTCCTGCCAATGCACCCCATGATATTGACATGAGTGTTGAGATATATGCATTAGGGTTGAGGGCAATTATTACTGAGATAAGGAGAAATACTGCTATAAGTATTCTCATTATAAAAATCTGTTTCTTTTCAGTCATTTCCTTTTTCATGCATGGCTTGATAAGGTCAATTGTAAGGGTTGAACTTGATGTGAGTACGAGTGATGAAAGTGTTGACATTGATGCTGAAAGCACAAGTATTACAACAAGACCTATCAGTATTTCGGGGAGTGCTTCCTTTAACATTCCCGGAACGATTGAGTCAAACTGTAATTTCCCGTTTGGATTTTTTTCAATTAACATTCTGCCTGTAAGCTCAGCTGTTTCCTCATCGGCTGCACCATAAAGTCTGCCGAATCCTCCGAGAAAATATGAGCCGCCTGCGACTACTAATGCAAATATTGTTGAAATTACAGTACCCTTGGTTATTGCGTCCCTGCTTTTGATTGCATAGAATTTCTGAATCATCTGCGGCAGTCCCCATGTTCCGAGAGATGTAAGTATTACAACTCCGAGAAGATTTATCGGGTCAGGACCGAATAATGAATTAAGCGAATTGAGAGGAACATTCTTATCCTCAATCTGTCCAAGCTGTGAGATTGCTTCGGAAAGACCGCCCTTATGGTTTACAGCACATACAACAACGGCAGATATTCCGAAAAGCATAATTATGCCCTGAATAAAGTCGTTTATGGCAGTTGCCTTGTATCCGCCGAGGATAACATATATTGCAGTGAACAGAGCCATGCACCAGATACAAGCCGTATAAGGAATGTTGAATGCCATATTGAAAAGTCTTGAAAGACCGTTATATACAGACGCTGTATATGGTATCAGGAATATGAATACTATAAGTGCGGCAGCTGTTTTCAGACCTTTGGAATTGTATCTTTTTTCAAAGAATTCAGGCATTGTTGATGAATTGAGGTACTTGGACATTTTCCTTGTTCTTTCACCGAGGACAAGCCATGCTAAAAGGCTTCCTATTACAGCGTTTCCAACGCCTATCCATGTCGCAGAAACACCATAGTTCCAGCCGAACTGTCCGGCATATCCGATAAATACAACAGCCGAGAAATATGATGTACCATAAGCAAAAGCTGTAAACCATGCACCGATGCTGCGTCCGCCCAGTACGAAATCAGAAACGTTTGATGTTTTCCTGTGACAGTAAACACCAATGCCTATCATAAGTATAAGATAGATAATGAGAATTGCATAAATCATTTTTCTTTTCCCTTTCAAAAAATTTTGTGGTATTAGTACTTTAAACCTTTAAACCGATAACATAAATTATACACTTTAAATCATATTTTGTCAATAAATATTGTGCAATTTATCAGGGTTTTTGAATGAGTTAAATTTTTGTTAATAAACGTGATTTCGACAATCC
>JBJEQS010000022.1:0-4230 GCA_051881875.1 Oscillospiraceae bacterium | reverse complement strand
AAGAACAATAAAATTTTCGATAAACCGCAACGGGCTACCACTGGTCGCCCCTACAGAAGTTAAACCATCGAACTCACGTTAATTAATTGAACTCACGTTAATCAATTAATATTTTATAATATCAAAAGAGATGCCCTGAATATCAGGACATCTCTTTTTTCTATATGAAAGTGAGGACAAAAATCTGTATTTATCAAACCATAAGTTCACAGATAAGATTTGAGAATTCAACAGGATTTTCAACAGGTATACCCTCTATCATAAGTGCCTGTGAATAGAGAAGCTGTGCATATTTTCCGAGCTTTTCCTTATCCGTTGCTTCAAGATTTTTCAGTGTGCTGAATATAGCATGGTCAGGATTTATTTCAAGAATTCTTTCAGCCTTTACCTTGTTGTCACCAGGCATACTGTTGAGTATCTTTTCCATTTCAAGAGAAATTTCACCTTCGCTTGTAATGCATACCGGATGAGTCTTCAGACGTGATGAAATTCTTACGTCCTTAACTTTTCCGCCGAGTGCATCAACCATAGTCTTGAACATATCCTTGTTTTCATCATTCTTAGCCTTGATTTCTTCTTTCTGGTCATCTGATTCAATATCAAGGTCGCCTGATGACACTGATTTGAATTCCTTTTCCTTGTAGTTTACAAGTGCCTTGATAGTGAATTCATCAATATTTTCAGTGCAGTAGAGAATTTCAAAGCCCTTATCCTTAACGAGTTCAGTCTGCGGCAGGCTTTCAATTCTTGCAATGCTTTCGCCTGTTACATAGTAGATGTATTTCTGGTCTTCCTTCATTCTGTCAACATATTCTTCAAGTGTAACCATCTTCTTTTCGCTTGATGAATAGAACATAATGAGGTCTTTAAGCGTATCCTTTGCGTTATTCATACCGAACATATCGTTCTGAATACCTGCTTTAAGCTGCAAACCGAATTCCTTGAAGAATTTTTCATATTTTTCTCTGTCATTCTTGAGCATTTTTGTAAGCTCATTCTTTATGGTTCTTTCAAGGCTCTTTGCAATAATTTTGAGCTGTCTGTCCTGCTGGAGCATTTCTCTTGAGATATTGAGAGAGAGGTCTTCTGAATCTACAAGACCCTTTACAAAGCTGAAATGGTCAGGAATGAGGTCTGCACACTTGTCCATGATAAGAACACCGTTTGCATAGAGTTTAAGACCTTTTTCATATTCTCTTGTATAGAAATCATGCGGTGCTTTAGACGGGATATAGAGGAGAGCATTATAAGTAGCAGTACCCTCTGTCTTAACGTGCATATGTGCAAGCGGCTCACCGTTGTAATCGAAGAATTTTTCTGTATAGAATTTGTTGTATTCTTCATCGGTAATCTCTGATTTATTTTTCTTCCAGATAGGAACCATACTGTTGATAGTTTCCTTTTCGATGAATTTTTCGTATTCATCGGAATCATCTTTCTTGCGTGACTTTTCAACATTCATAGTAATAGGTGTGCTGATATAGTCAGAATATTTTCTGATAATTCCCTGAATTCTGTACTGTTCGAGGAATTCATCATAATTTTCGTCCTCTGTATTATCCTTTACAACGAGGATAATTTCAGTACCGACAGACTGTTTGTCGCACTTGTCGATTGTATAGCCGTCAACGCCCTCGGACTGCCATTCATAAGCTTCATCGCTTCCATAAGCCTTACTTCTTACAGTAACGGTTTTTGCAACCATAAATGCTGAGTAGAAGCCTACACCGAACTGACCGATTATATCGACTTTTTCCTTAGTATCGTTTTCGCTCTTGAAATCGAGAGAACCGCTTTTTGCGATTGTACCGAGATTGTTTTCCAGCTCGTCCTTTGTCATACCGATACCGTTATCTGTAACTGTGATTGTTCTTGCGTCCTTATCAATAGCAACTGATATTTCAAAATCGCTCTTGTTAAGACCAACCTTATCATCTGTAAGGGATTTAAAATATAATTTATCTATTGCATCGCTTGCATTTGAAATAAGTTCTCTTAAAAATATTTCCTTGTGTGTATAGATAGAGTTAATCATCATATCAAGCAGACGTTTTGATTCGGCTTTAAATTCTTTTGTTTCCATAAAATGAACACTCCTGTTTTTATATATTTAGCACTCTTGTACTTCGAGTGCTAATATCAGTATAGTATTTATAAATTGAAAAATCAAGCAATTCACATAAAATTTATAATTTATTTACAATTTATCAATGTATTTGGATTATTTTTGGATTCATTTCAAGTATATTACATAAGATTTATTTTGTAGGGGCGAACTGCGTTCGCACAAACTTTTTTTGGAAAAAGTTTGACAAAAAACTTGCGGCGAGCCGCCGCTGGCAATTTCGTTGCTTTATTTACTTATAACTTTTTTCTTATGTCTCGACCGCATATCAGGTTATTTTGTGTTATCGGTAAACAATGCGGAATTGACCAATGCGGTCGAGCCGGTAAGCAAAGCGATATACGAAACTAAGCCGCTGTAAGCGGCTTGCTACGAACCGGAGGCGGCAACTTGCCGCAAAAAAGATTTGCATAACATCGTTTTTTATGGTATAATTTCTTTATTATGAATACACATCTATTTTATATGAATATCGCTCTGTCACTTGCCAAAAATGCCGCTGATATTGGGGAAGTCCCTGTCGGTGCGGTTATCGTGCATAATGAATCAGGCGAAATAGTCGGACAGGGTTTAAACAGGCGTGAATGTGACTTAAATCCACTCGCACACGCTGAAATATATGCAATAAAGGAAGCATCTGAAAAATTAGGAAAATGGCGGCTTAGCGACTGCTCATTATATGTAACGCTTGAACCATGCCCCATGTGCTGCGGTGCAATAATAAATGCCCGTATCAGTCATGTATATTTCGGGGCATATGATAAAAAAGCAGGTTCGGTTGTATCGGTTCAGGAAATGTTCTCACTTCCCTACAATCATAAACCTGAATTCACAGGCGGCATACTTGAAACTGAATGTGCTGCTGTACTGTCAGATTTTTTCAGAAATCTGCGTAATATAAAAAATTACATTGGAGGAAATAAAATGGTCAATCTTGAAAATGAATGGGACGAACTGCTTAAAGATGAATTCCAGAAACCATACTATCTTGAACTGCGTAAATTCCTTATAACTGAATATAAAACTCAGAAAATATATCCCAATATGTATAATATATTCAACGCTCTCAAATATACAACATACAGCAATGTAAAGGTTGTAATCATAGGTCAGGACCCCTACCATGGCGAAAATCAGGCACATGGTCTTAGCTTTTCAGTACAGCGTGGAGTTCAGCCGCCTCCGTCACTTGTAAATATATTCAAGGAAATACAGACCGATGTCGGAATTAATAACCTCGGCAAGCATGGCGACCTTACAAAATGGGCTGAACAGGGTGTACTTCTGCTTAATACCGTCCTCACTGTAAGAGCCGGTCAGGCAAACAGTCATAAAAATCGTGGCTGGGAAAAGTTTACCGATTCTGTAATAAAACTTTTAAATCAGCGTGAACAGCCTGTTGTATTTATGCTCTGGGGAAACAATGCCAAGTCAAAGAGTGCATATATAACCAATCCTAAGCATCTTGTATTAAGGGCGGCTCATCCAAGTCCGCTTTCAGCATATAACGGATTTTTCGGCTGTCATCATTTTTCAAAGGCAAATGAATTTCTGCGTCAGAACGGCATGACCGAAATTGACTGGAGCATATAGCGGCAAGTTGCCGCCTCCGGTGTTTAGTCAATATTCTTCTCTGAGTATGTCAATTATATGCGACTTACCTTGCGTATCACCTTAGTGTCAGCCTTATAAAAATTTTCGGGTAGGTGCAATAAGATTTTATTCAGATAAGCAACGAAATTGCCAGCGGCGGCTCGCCGCAAGTTTTTTGCCCAGCTTTTTTTCAAAAAAGCTGGCGGCAAGTTGCCGCCTCCGGTGTTTAGTCAATATTCTTCTCTGAGTATGTCAATTATATGCGACTTACCTTGCGTATCACCTTAGTGTCAGCCTTATAAAAATTTTCGGGTAGGTGCAATAAGATTTTATTCAGATAAGCAACGAAATTGCCAGCGGCGGCTCACCGCAAGTTTTTTTGCCAAGCTTTTTTCAAAAAGCGGCGTGCGACCAATGACCGCCCCTACAGAACAAACTATTTGAATTCACATTAGTATAAAATAACGTGAGTTCGATAACCAAAAATAAAAGTTTTGGTCAAGCTTTTTCAA
>JBJEQS010000021.1:0-4246 GCA_051881875.1 Oscillospiraceae bacterium | reverse complement strand
TTTGCTGAACTGAAATTATGGATTTATAAGTAAATAAAGACTGGCGAATATAGTTTGCCATTACAAAATAAATCTATCGAAAACTTTTATTTTTGATTGCCGAACTCATGTTATTATTTATTCATAATTTATTTACTCATTCAAAAGCCATGGGCAAAAATTGTTTTTATATTGAAAATTCCTTTTTTATATGATATAATTTAATACATGAAAATATGTATTATGTAAACTTGACTTTAAAAGGAAATATATATGTTGAATATAAGAATAAGCCAATATGCAATAAATACGGTTGATAACTGCCGTCTTATAAAAGTAAAATACAGACAGCCTGAAGGAGGAATTTTCCATCCTTTCGATACAAGGGCGGAGGAATGTAATTATATTTCTGAATCAGGTTTTTCATTTCTGGGAAATCTCGATAATCTTACACGTCCGGAATGTATTGCAGATATTGAAAAACAACTCGGCGAAAATCGTCGTGTCAGACATATATATCAGCGTATACTGATAGTAAAAAATGGTATTATTGTATGGGAAAACAAGAATTCACATTCTCATGAAAAGGATTTTTTTAAGGGCTTTGTCGTTCATGCTCTCTATGGCGAATATATACCCAATGAACAAAAGTATGGCTATAATATAACAGAAAGCGATATGAGTGGAGAAGAAATATATGTCTGGGAAACCTGTGACTATGCTCTCGGCAGGGCAATAAATTTTTCAAGAAAAAATCCTGATAACTATTGTCTTTTGTCCGGAATAAATTTTGATTATAATGAGGCAATAAGAGGAAGTGCCGCTCCGCCATGGTGTATTTCACAGCTTTCAACGCCCATACTGAAAGGACTTATACTCAACAAGGGCGATAAGGTCATTTACAATACAGATGTATTTTTCGGATTTTTTAAATCGCTCACAAATCAGGAAAAAAGCGATTTTACTAAAAAATTCCCTGAAACTGAAAAATGGATAAACTGGTATGCAACTGATGGCTGCCACAAAAATATTGATATTACAGAACAGTATAATCTTTACGTCAGGAAATTAAAGGAAAAAAGAAACGTTGTTGTTTCTGTGTCAAATACGCTCAGTGCCGACCATAATCCCGATAACCCTCCGATAATAGATGAGGCACAGTATCAGAAAGCAAGGGATATGTTTTTCAGTTACAACGGTTCTCTCGCAGATATGTGTGCTGACGGTTCAATATCAAACTATATGCTTTACCATGTTCCCAAGGCTCTTGAGAAAAAATGGACAGATGAACTTTGCATGATATGGCTTGATGATATAGAGAATACACGAAATATATCGCAGTCTGTAGTGGAAACCGTAAATCTTATACACAGGGACAGAAATCTGCCGCTGATAAGAAAATTTGCAGATGCTCTGGACAAGTCGTATTTTCTTATAGATTCATATTCGCTGCTTACGGTCATGCAGATAATAATGAAAAAAATTCAGCCTGATTTATTCGGTGAAAGCGAAGAATTCAGATATCTTATGGACAGAATGGAGGTATTTGCAAGGGAATCACTTGAAAGAAAGATGTTCGCCTGTGAATGTGATATATCAGAAACAGAAATGGGCGAAAGATTTTCCGAAATGCTTGCAAATATCAGAGAGTGGAAGAAAAATAATCAGCCTGCTGTTGAAGAAGAAAAAAATGAAGAAAGCAGCAATTCTGACGAAAATATTACAGAATCAGAAAATGATGATTAGCAGCAGATTGTGAAAGGAAGATATATATTGAAAAAATTACAGTTTATGCTTTTGATAATTTTTGGAATTATTATGCTCTGTTCATGCGGCGGGAATGATGCATCTTCCGATGATGCTGAAAATCATTCCGAATCAGATACTGCGGTATCCGATTCAGCAGAAGAAAGCGGAGAAAGTGATGATTCAGCCGCCGTAAGTGAGGGCGAAGAAGAAACTGATGAATCAGGGCTTTCATCAGATGATGATGAAGCTATTGACACATCAAAGATAATTCCGGAGATAAAGATAAAGGAACTTGTTCACGAAAATGGTTATAATATATATGTTCCTGAATTTATGTATCCCGAACAGTCAGGCTCAATTGATGTTATAAATACAGGACTTGAAAATTTTGAAAAAGCATATGAAATCATAAGGAAAAAACATGAAAACAGCGGGATTGACGGCGGCATTGAATGTCGTACATTCTGCTTCAGCAATATAAAATATGTTACAGCGGTTATAAGCTGGAAAGAACTGCCTGATGATATGACGGACGGCTCTGTGTATTCATATGTATACGATGTACAGAATGAAAGGTATTACAGGCTGAAAAAAGCTATGGCTGACTATGAAATAACAGAGGAAGATGTTCAGAAAAAATTTGAATCATGGTATTCAAGCAAGGTGAATAAAATCCTCTCATCAAAGGTAGATGCATTCAGAATAACTGCGTCAGACAGTCTTGAACTTTATCTCAGTGCAAAATTCAGCGATGGTACATCAAGAATATTTATATATAACCATACAACAGATACATTTACACCATTCAGCAATAATGAACTTGAAGCAGCAGAGTCATTTGAAAAATATACCGCACTTACCCCATATACCGCAGATGCCGGAAAGACATATACGCTTGACGGTAAGGAATATACAGAAGCAGAGATTCTCTCAATCGCAAATCATGAATATATGGCGGCATACTGTGTAACAGCATATCTTTTCGGCGGAAAAGGTGATTACGGTACAGAAACAAAAATCATTGACGGAAATACATACTATAAATCCGAAAAGGAAGGATTTGAAACATTTGATGCGGCTATGAATTCACTGAATGAATACTTTCTTTTTCCAGAGGAATATTTCAAGGACAATATAGAGAAGTGTCTTTATAAGGATACGGACGGAACATTATGGATTCGTGAGGATAAAAGCCGCAGAAAATGTGTATCAACCGGTGTATCAGGTGTTGACTCGGTTATGGAATCGCTTATGATATTCACGACCTGCACGGAATATGAGGGAAAAACAGCTGTTTCGGATTATTTTACGCTCATTTTCTCAAACGGAAGCTATAAATGCACGTACTTTACATATCCTGAATAAATCTATGATAAGGGGAGCAAAAAAATATGTTTTCATCTCATCTGCTTAATCTGCTGAAAAACAGGCGTGTATTAATACAGACTCATAATTTTCCCGACCCCGATGCAGCGGCAAGTGCATATGGACTTCAGATATTTCTGAAGAATTTTGATATACCATCGGATATAGTATATGACGGTGAAATATCAAAGCCGAACCTTATGCATATGCTCGAAACTCTGAATATTGAAATGACGCATATAAGTCAGGCTGATATAAAAAAATCGGATTATATAGTTATTGTGGACGCTCAGAGTTCGAATTCAAATATAACCGACTGCGGAGGAACAGTTGTTGCCTGCATAGACCATCACCCTACATTTATAAAAACAAAATATCTTTTCAAGGATATAAGAATAGTCGGTGCTTGTTCCTCAATAATCGCAAGCTGGTTTAAATCAGGCAATATCGAAATTTCAGCCAATCTTGCAACTGCTCTTATCTATGGGATAAGGATTGATACAGATGCTCTTACAAGAGGTGTGAAGGATTTGGATATTGATATGTATGCGATGCTTCACAGAATAGCAGACGTCGATATTATAAACAGTCTTTCAATGAATAAGCTTGAATTCAGCGATTTAAAGGCATATGGTGCGGCTTTGCAGAATGTGACAATAAAGGACAGCCTTGGATTTGCGGAGATACCGTTTGACTGTCCGGATTCACTTGTTGCAATGATTTCAGATTTCATACTTGACATAGATGTTGTATCAATGAGCGTTGTATATTCAAGGAGAAAGGACGGGCTTAAATTCTCGGTGCGTTCAAAACTGCCTAAGATTATAAATGCAGGAAAAGTTATTAATCGTTCGCTTATGGAAATAGGAAGCGGAGGAGGACACCCCACCATGGCAGGAGGATTTATACCTGCTTCATCATATTCCTGCATGGGTGATGTAAGGGAATCAATACAGAACAGATTTATTGAGAGTACACAGTATTTCAAAGATGCTGTACCGGCGGTTTCAGTGTGATTAAAAATTTTTTTATCCAAACGGTCGGGGAGGTAAAAAAGATTTTATTAAGCTTAATCCGAAAGAAAAAGTTTTTTGCCCGGCTTTTTTTCAAAAAAGCTGGCGGATTCCAAAGGCAGAGCCTTTGGTCGCTCGAA
>JBJEQS010000020.1:0-4282 GCA_051881875.1 Oscillospiraceae bacterium | reverse complement strand
AGGGCCGGCATTTTTAAAGAGTGATGGTGCGACCTCCGAGCATAAGCGGAGCATTTCATCGGCGACAGCATGAATTTCCCACTGTGCTCTGTTACAGCATCTCAGACGGAAAAAATTCATAAGACTTCTTGCATTGAAAGTTGCAACCATTTTTGTTTCACAGGCATTCGGAAGTACAAATCTTGCGTCCTCAATGGCTTTCTTTTCAGCCTTTGAAGCGGCTGTTTTTTTATCCATGCCCTGTTCGATAAATTCATCAGTATATTTTTTGCTGAGTATATCGGTGAGCTTTCTGTAATCGTCTATTGAATTCTGCATAGACTGCTGATATATGGCAGAAGCTTCAGGATTGGAAGCAATAGCAGGCGGAGTTATGAAAACAAAATTATCCTGTTTTACATATCTCTGGCTCTGAACTGAAAATGAAGCTATTCTGTGCCTTGTAAACTGTGCGAGGAATGTTCTTGAAACACCCTCTATTCCAAATGTAAATGATGCGTGCTCAATCGGGCTTTCATGTCCGAGGTCGGCAAGCATATTAATGAAGCGGGCAGTTTTTTCTTCATCAAGACCATTGAGAAGTGTTTCTGCATTGCTGTCGGAATAGCACATTTTTGCCGCAGCAGCAATAGTTTTTTCAGCTTCAGGGGTATGTGCGATAAGTGTTACCTTCATAAATTTAACCTCCCATACTTATATATTGTAACACGTTTGAACCATACAGTCAATAAAAAGTTTGAATATCGGATTTTAAGTCAATATTTAAAGTATATAAGCTGATTTATATACCACGCAAATAATAAGTCAGATTATGCATTATATTGGCACATTATGTATTATATTCATTATATATATGAGAAATATCTTTTTTATTGTTTACATTCGGCACTTTTTATGATATAATATTGTTGATACAAAGAACGGAGGGAATTTATGTTCTATATAACAGGAGATACTCACATTCCCATTGACATACAGAAACTTGCTCCTGAAAATTTTGAATTGCAGAATACTCTTACAAGAAATGATTATGTCATAATATGCGGAGATTTCGGCGGCGTATGGGATAACAGCAAGATACGTCTTGAATATCTTCAGTGGCTTAATGACAGAAATTTTACAACGCTTTTTGTTGACGGAAACCATGAGAATTTTGATGCTCTCTGCAGTATGCCCGTTTCACCATGGAAAGGCGGAAAGGTACACTATATAAGGGATAATATCATTCACCTCATGCGTGGACAAATATTTGATATTGACGGCACACGTTTCTTTACCATGGGCGGCGGAAACTCAATGGACAAGGCTTTCAGAACGATACATCAAAGCTGGTGGCCGCAGGAAATGCCATCGGAAGATGAATACAGGGCAGCTTATGCCGGACTTAAAACTGCCGGGTATAAAGTCGATTATATCATATCTCATACCGCCCCTTCATATGTTATCGAAAAATACAGCCTGAAAAATCACTATGAACAGGAATTAACAGATTTCTTTCAGGATATAATGCAAAAAACTCAGTTTAAAAAATGGTTTTTCGGACATTTCCATGATGACATTATTCTTAACGATAAATTCAGTCTGATGTATAATAAAATCTATGACCTGCAGAATGACTGCTATGTTTAGTATGTTATCAATATTCTAAAAAAGGCGGATTTGTTTAATCATGATAGTTACTGTTTCACGACTTATGTACAATGCCATTATCGGCATTCATAATTCAGAAGGCTCTCTGCGCACATTCCCATATGTTCAGTTCCTTACAGATTTGCGTACACTGGAATTTTCTGTTGAAGTATTAAGGAATGAGATTCCTGTGGGAGATTATATACAGTTTCTTGAATCAAGATATGATGATTCTCTGGACAGCTGGTATGAAAACGATATAATATCAGAACATATTCATACTATTGAATATGCGAGTATACTTCCATCACTTGATGAAAGACAGAATACTGTGCTTGATATAATTCTTGCTGCGGTTAAGAATATGAAACGTCTTATGTATAATCCGAAAAGAGAGTATCTCTATTGCGAAACTGCTCATATAATCAATCTGCCTGCCATGCTTCTGGAAAATTCAGGACTTGTTGAATACTATCTCTATATTGACAAGGCTGAATATATGGAATATGCTTACAGGCGTAATATAAAATCATTTGAAAAGCTGTGGAAAAGAATGATGAAAAGCATGGGTGATGCCGTTCGTGGTGACAATCATACAATGGCTATGTTTGAGGACTCATTTGAAAAGGTGAAAAACGGTTCAAAAACGCTTGAAGTGCGTGTGTTTGATGATAAGCGGAGAATTATAAAAACAGGCGATACAATAACGCTGTATAATCTTTCAGATGTTGATATGACTATAACAGTTCAGGTTATGAACCGTACAAGATTTGATACATTCATGCAGGCATATGCCGGAGAAAAGAATATGAGAATATTCGGCGGAGAGGTAACAGATACTGCTGAATCAATGACTGAAAGGTCATACCATCTCTTTTCAAAAGATGATGAGATAAAATACGGAGTTGTTGTTTTCAATATCGAGGTTATTGGGGAGTGATGATTTCATGCTTTCAAAAAATGAAATACAAATGGGCAAATTTTTAAGCCTTGTGCTCAGACATAAGCCCGAAGTAATCGGTCTTACACTTGATAAGCATGGCTGGGCTGATGTAAATGAGCTGCTTGTCTGTATGAAGCGTTCCGGAAAAACTCTCTCATTTGATATGCTTGAAAAAATTGTGAATGAAAATGATAAGCACAGATATTCATTCAATGAGGACAAGTCAAAAATACGGGCAAATCAGGGACATTCCATACACGTTGATGTTGAACTGAAGGAAATAAAGCCTCCCGATGTCCTGTATCATGGTACGGCAACACGATTTCTTGGGAGTATAATGGATACAGGAATAAACAGCGGAAGCCGTATTCATGTGCATCTGAGCGGTGATTACAAAACTGCTCTTGATGTTGGTATAAGACATGGAAAGCCTGTCGTTCTTACCATTGATTCCGGCAGAATGTATAAGGACGGGTATAAATTTTTTCTCTCCGCAAATAATGTGTGGCTATGTGACAGAGTTCCTGCGGAATATATACAGAAACTATAAATATATAAGGAGATAACAGAATTATGGAGCATATTATTAACGTACTCAAAGGTATTGTAATCGGTATTGCCAATGCTATTCCGGGCGTAAGCGGCGGTACTATGATGGTAATTATGAAGGTATTTGATAAGCTGATGGAATCAGTTTCGCTGAAAAATCTGAAAAAAAATCTGCCGTTTCTCATACCGATTGGTATTGGTGCAGCTATCGGAGTTATTCTTTCAGCGAAAGTGCTTACAGCCTGCTTCGATATGTTTTTCGTTCAGACACAGCTTTTCTTTATGGGAGTTGTAATAGGCAGTCTGCCTATGATTTATAAGGAGGGCATTGCAAAGGGGAAATTTAAACCGATTCACATAATTCCATTTCTTATCGGACTGGGAATAATTGTTTCAGTAAGTCTTTTCCATCTGGGCGGTACGGTATATACAGAATTAACGCCTTTTGTTTTCATATATCTGCTTGTGGCACTTATAATATCTGCGGCGGCAATGATTATGCCGGGACTCAGCGGCAGTCTTGTACTTGTTATGCTTGGCGGCTACCAGACAGTTATCGGTGCTGTTGATACTATGAATATACCGATACTTATTCCTGCTGTACTTGGTGCGGCACTCGGAATTATATTATGTGCCAAGCTCATTACTTTGTGCCTGAAAAAATTCTATACCGGAACATATGCGGTTATACTGGGCATGATAGCCGGCTCACTGTATGCCATATTCCCACGTCAGACTATTGCGGCTGATGGTACTGTTACTGGTGCTGATTTTTCAATAGCATCATCAACAGGAATATTCGGAATAATCTTTTTTATAATCGGAGTAATGCTTCCGCTGGGAATGGTATGGCTTGACAAAAAGAAAAACAGTGATAATCAAAAGGTTTCAGCTAAGGAAAATACAGCTGAATAATTATGATTGTTTGATATTATATTGAAAAACGGACTGTTTGTTACAGCCCGTTTTTTATATATAATATGAGAGTTTGACAGATTTATTTAACGTGAGTTTGATGGATTATTTTTGTAGGGGCGACCATTGGTCGCCCGTTGCGGTTTAATGGGAATTTCATCAGGCGGCTTTCAGCCGCCCAAACTTTTTTGGGAAAAAGTTTGACAAAAAACTTTTTTGAACGAATTAAAAGGCAGGGGCTTTGCC
>JBJEQS010000019.1:0-4285 GCA_051881875.1 Oscillospiraceae bacterium | reverse complement strand
TCGCCGCAAAAAGCTTGACCAAAACTTTTATTTTTGGTTATCGAACTCACGTTAACTAAAAAAAATTTCAGCATGGGAGATTAATTCCCCCATGCTTTTATTATTGCACAACTGTAAATTTACTTTTCATCTGCAATGGCTCTGTATCTGTAAAGAACCTTTGTTTCAACTTCCATGAATTCAGTAGCAACCTGTGATTCATCACTCCAGTCACTCCATTCGCTCCAGTTGGTATATACTTCCTTTTCAAAATAATATGTAAGACCGCTTACTGTGCGTTCTCTGTACTTATACCACTGTGTTTCAAATGAGCCGTATTTAAGCGGATAATCAATGCCATTAACCTTATATGCAACCATATGGATATTGGATTTTACCTTATCACCTGCCGGAGTTTCTGAAACTTCTATTTCAGATATTGGTGACCATGCAACAACTGTTTCCCTTACATTATTATATGAGATTACTTCACGATATTCCCAGTCATCAGCTGATGTATCCTTATTAAAATACAGAGCTGTTTCAAGTGAACAGCAGGCATTTCTTTCGATTGCTGAAGTTCCCTTATAGAACCAGCCGCAGTACTTGAAACCGATAAGATTTTCTGCCATTTCACATGATTCAGATGTTTTGCGTGAAATATCTGTGAAATATGGCTCTGTAACCCAGTCACCATAACCCTTTTTGCTGTCTGTAAGAGTATAGCCTTCCATATTATCAGGCTGTGTGCTTGTTTTGCGGTCGATAGTCTTTTCTCTGGTTCTTGTTCTGTACTTTGTAACTGATTCAACTTCATTCATACTGCTGTCCGGTTCATTTTCAGACCAGTCGCTCCATGTGCCGCAGCTTACAACAAGCTTTACAATGGTATCCGATGAAACCATCGTTCCAGCATCATGGCTCTGTTCCATAACCTCACCCTTTGGAGCAGTATCACTGTTTCTTGTAACAGTTTCAAATTTAAGACCGGCTTTTTCAAGCATGAACTGAGCAGTTTTTACATCTATTCCAACACATGAAACTACTCTGCACATAGCCGGCTCAGCCGGAGCTTCCTCAGCTGTTTCCGGTTCAGAAACTGTTTCTTCTGCCGGTTCATCAGCAGTTTCAGCCTGTACCGGTTCATCATAAGATTCTTCCGCAGGTGTTATAACAGCAGACGCTGATTCATCTGCGGCAGGTTCAGCAGATGGTTTTCCAAGATTTGCAAAAGCTGCTTCCATGTCATTTACTGTACTTTCCGCAGCAGCCTCATCATTATTATTGTTATTGTTTGTGATGTAAGTGCCGGGAGCAGGTAATTCCTGTTTTACCTCTGCAATAGTCTGCACAGGAGCAGCCGGCTTTGCAATCTCCGTTTCATCGGTGAGGATATTGGTTTCAAAACCATAACCCTCCTGACTTGGCTGATAGTAACTGTTTGCCGGTTCTTCTGCAATTTCTCCCGTATTGAAGCCGTTTGAAAAAGAAGAAACATTATTATAGCGTTCTTCATAATTTGACTTTTCTGCTCTGCTCTTTGAGATTTCTTCGAGTTCAGAAGCAATTGATTTTTCACCTGTTTTAAGGTTTGTTCCGCAGAAAACACAGAAATTAAGTTTTCCTGTTAATTTTTCACCACAATTAGGACACTTTGCCATGATTGACCTCCGATATAAAAAAATTTTTATTACTTTAATATTACCATAAATTCTAAGAAGTTTCAATATAAATCGAATAAAAAATAAAAAAATTTTATATAAGCTATATAAACAGCTATAAATTTTAGTACAATACGCTGTATTATCTCAACAAAAAATGGATATTATGCTATTGTATGCCTGCATATTCAATTCCCCTGTAAAGATATTTCTGCAAAATAATGTATAATATAAGCATGGGCGATATTGATATAAGGCAGCCTGCCTCAAGCCATACTATTATATCTCTTGTACTCTGCTGTGCCGATGCATTCCCGAAAAGCGAATAACTCAGCCATGAATCCAGATTTCCGAGCATAAGTGCGATTGTGCGGTTATCATTGAAAAATGCCGAACTTATGTAGTAATCATTCCAGTAGAAAACGGCTGAAAACAGGAATACTACTGCAAAAGGAACTGATGAATTAGGTACTATTATCCTGAGAAATGTCATCAGTGCATTGCAGCCGTCAATTTCTGCTGCATCTTCCAGTTCGGGAGGAAGCGTTCTGAAAAACAGCATAAATACTATTATCATTATTCCTGAACGTATACCACTCCCCATCATTGCCGGTATATACATTGATGCCGGTGTATTTATAAGATTAAGCTCAGCTATCCCGAATATACGGAAATATCTGAACTGCGAATACTGCGAAATCAGTATGATTTGCTGCGGAACGATTATTGTTATAAGCAGAATTGTCAGCATAAGCTTTTTAAATCTGAAATTATATCTTGCAAATCCATATCCTGTAAAGGAACATACAATTGTCTGCAAAACCGCACATACCATATTTATTGACATTGTATTTATCAGTGCGGATTTTATATCCATAGCCTCCGCCGCTTTTTTTATTACATCGAGTGTAAGATGCCTCGGAATCCATGATACAGTCGGGTCATTCATATCCGCCGGACTTCTGAATGAACAGCTTATCATGAAAAGTATCGGATAGATTATCACAAAACATAATCCCGCCATTACAAAGAATATCAGAAAATCTGCGGCAGACTTTTTTATATGATTAAACTTCAAATTTATTTCTCCCATCTGAATATTCTGCTGAAAATAAAGAGAATAACGGCGGTAAATATCAGCACAGCAAAAAAATATGCCCATGCCATAGCTGATGCCTTGCCGTAATTCCATTCAGCCTGCATATCAAGAATACGCCTTATCACCGCATTATCCTGATGCGTAAACGTATCAACGGCGGTAAAAACAGTATTTGCAATTATTGCCGGCTGTACATATGGTATAAGCACTTTCCAGAAATATTCCCACTCTGTAGCTCCTTCTATATATGCAATTTCCCTTGCTGACGGCGGAATTGTACGCAGTACAAGCAAAAATACAAGTATCTGTATTCCGGAATACCATATAAGTCCGATTATCCTTTCGGATATATTCTCAATAAGGCTGATAAGTGACGGGGCAAGGTCATATATTCCCATGGCTCTGAAAAATTCCTCATCAATATCAGCACTGAACATTGAAGAAAACTGTATTCCGCTTTCTGCTCCTGCTTTTGATATATCGCCTGATATTATTTCATAAACTGCACCTGATGCTATTATAACAGGCAGAAAAAATATTGCTGAAACAAATCTTTTTCCCCTGAAATCCCTGTTAAGCAGTACAGCAATAAAGAGTGAAAATATTACTGTAAGCGGTGTGACCAGTATCGTTTCACATAATGAATCAAATAATTTTTCGGTATATACTCCATCTTCTGTGAAAGCGTATATGTAATTTTTTATACCGAGCCATTCCCCTGTCATTCTGTCATTAGGATTTACTTTTCTGAATGAATATCCGAGTGATGTCAGGGCAGGAATTACAAACCATATGAATGTGCCGATTGCCCATAAGGCTGTAAAACCATATCCACGAATATTTTTCATTGTTCTGTATGAAGGTTTTTTTATTTAAAACAACTCCCTGAATTATAAATTGTACAACGGATACCCGTTAATTATATTATACCCAAAACACCATTTTAAGTAAAGTATTTTTTTATTTATAATTATATCTGCATCTATATATCCATATATCTCCAGAAATATATTTACATTTATTAGGAAAATATCATTCAAAAGTGCATTTTAATAAAAAAAAACGTCATTTTAAGCAATTAGTAAACTTTTATTTTTAATTTATGCTATAATACAATCAAGGTAAGACAATAAATATGGCTTAGCAAGCGTTAAGCAATCGGTCATATTTATTGTAAGGCCCCACTAAATAATTAAGCTTATTTTCATGATTTTATAAAATAAATCATGCTTGATATTATGAAGGAAATTTTTTATTCCATAAAAATTTCTTTCAGATATTTTGGGAGTGTAATGAGATATTCCGGTAAATATGCATTTTCTCTATACCAATTCTATTCCTTATAAAAACGATATCCTGTTAGCAGAGGATATCGTTTTTTCTTATATAATGTGAATTTGACAGAAAAATTTTAATATTAAAAATAATGGAATTTCCTTATTTTTTGTAGGGGCGACCATTGGTCGCCCGTTATGGCTTTTTGGGAATTTTATCAGGCGGCTGAAAGCCGCCCAAACTTTTTTTGGAAAAAGTTTGACAAAAAACT
>JBJEQS010000018.1:0-4304 GCA_051881875.1 Oscillospiraceae bacterium | reverse complement strand
TACAACTTAAAACTTAGCTTAGAAAAGAAGTGAAAGGAGTAAAGCACAAAGTATGGCCACACGATAAACTAATGTCCTATGTTCATGAAATCATCAAAGATGGCGATGTTGAATCACTTATATTCAAGTATCTAAAAGCCGGAGTAATGGTTAATGGCAGGTATGAAAAGTCAAATCTTGGAACTCCACAGGGTGGGTTATGCCGAGCTTAGCATAAACCTCCTTATGTAGAGATAGATATTATGCCGAGAAACTAGGCTTTTGTGCTTAAATAGCGCTAATTTGTTCTTAGCTATCTCGGCATAATTTTTTATTTCAAAGAGTTAAGAAAATCCATGAGGTCCTGATCCTTGCGCCAGTCAGGCAAATTTGACGTTTCTGTAATCTTAGGAGAAAGTTTACAGATAGCTTCTTCTTTAAGTCTGTTATCTGCTTTTGCATATATCATCGTTGTCGAAATATCTTCATGACCTAGAAAATCTCTAATATATACAATATTAATACCTGCTTCCAACATGTGCATGGCTTTACTGTGGCGAAACATGTGACAATGTACATGTTCTGGAAACGAGTTATCCTGCAAGTGAAGCTTATCTGAGTATTTTTTGACAATATAAGAAACACCATCACGGTCAATTTTCTGATGACTTCGATTTGTTATAAGATATTCATCTGACAAACTTCCTTTACGGTACTTTCCAAGATACTGTTCGATTAGTTTTGCGGTGCCATCGCTAATAACGATTGTCCTTGTTTTATTACCTTTTCCATGAAGACAGATTGTTGATGTACCTGACAGAAATACATCTTTAATTCTTATATCACATAGTTCCTGTACTCTGCAGCCCGTATCATAAAGTATCGTAAGGACAAGCCGATGTCTGAAACCAGTTAAAGTATGTATGTCTGGCATATTTATGAGTTTCTTTGTCTGTTCTACTGTCAGATAAGATATCTCCTTGGATGAAGATTTTTTTGACTTAATACCTCCTATATCCATTAGAATCTGCAGATTCTCAATACTTTCAAGCTGGGCAAATTCACAAAATGATTTAATGGCTGCCAGACGTTGGTTTGCGGATGTGACACTTGCACCACTATTTCTATACCATTCAAGAAATTCGATGATAAGAGTTCTGTTGAAATCTTTCAGATAAAACGAAGACAGTTTAATTCCTTTTATATCCTGGATATATTTGAGAAGAATTTTAAAAGTATCTCTATAACTTAATACGGTATTTTTGGAATAATTTCTCTGAAGAGGAAGATAATCTGTCAGAAAAGAAGATAAAAGCCTGGCAAAATCAGTAGAATTCTTTTTCATCAGTCTCCACCTCACTTATTATATCCGGGAAGGATTTTTCAAGCTGTTCTTTAATATATGGAAAACGGTTAGCTGTAAGCTTGAGATAATATGATGTCTCGGCAAAACTCTCATGTCCTAAAATTGTTTTCATATAAGGAAGATAAACCAGTAAGTCTTTTCCTTCATCTGTAAACTTTCTTAAAATATTTATGCAGTAAGTATGTCTGAAATCATGTACCCTTGGACCCTTGCCGGTGTGGCTGATACCTGCTTTTTCAAGGTATCTTCTGAAGTTACGATAAACATTCTGCAGAGTCATGGGGGTACCAGACCTGATTAAGAAAAAATATTCCTCATCATCTGAGTTTTGATGTATCTTATCTTTTATCTCTCTGCATCTTTTAATTAGACTTTCATGAATTGGAACCAGCCTTTCTTTCTGGTTCTTGGCATTTATTACTCGAATGTACCCATCTTCCAGATTCACGTCCTTAACTTTGCACAGCCTCAGTTCTGATACACGCATTCCGCTTGTGTAAAGGATTCTGAAAAATACAGGCATAATCATCGCTCTGTATGGGCATTCCGATAAAACAGAATTACTTTGATCTACAGCTTTATAGAAAGCTTTCAGTTCATTATCCGTATAAATATGAGCGTCATATTTCGGTGGATGTGAATGAAGCCCGTTTGGCGGAATAAAAACTTCGATTCCAATATCATTAAGGTAATTGCAGAAAATCCTCATATTACTAATGCGTGTGCACTGGTTTGCCTTTGTTTCATACGACCTTTTCCTGCACCATAATTCAACTGTTTCTTTAGTAAGTTTCTTTTCTGTTAAATTCTGTTCTGTAAAGAATTTATCTATTCTCAGAAATGATGCATATGCTGTTTCATACTTAAAACCCATAGCTCGTTTAATTTCTGCAAGATCATTAAATTCCTTCGCAAAAATACTTTTGAACTTTTTTTCACTCATTGCAGAAATCCTCCGGTGTAAGAAGACACTCTCTAAGCTTCTGTAAATCTGTTTTTAGGTATACTGCAGTAATATCGGGATCTGAGTGACCAAGAATATTTGTAATAACTGGAAGAGGTGTATCCATTTCAAGAAGGATTGAACCTGCAGAGTGGCGCAGAGAATGAAAACCGTGACGATGTCTTTCTGTACGGTTGATACCTGCTTTGCGCATGTACTTAGTTATTATCTGATGCATATGATTATCATCACCTATAGGATCAAATGGTGGCATATGTTTTAGAAAGATGATATCTGTTTCATAATAAGATGGCCTGCCGTTTTTAATGTAATCAATAACGGCCCAGCCTACTTCATCAGGAATCGGCAGAGTCAGAGGTTTCTTTGTTTTGTGCTGAACGATAGATAATTTCTTTTCTCCCCAGTTGAAATCTGCAAATTTCAGAAGTTTAATGTCGCCGATTCTTAAGCCAAGTACGCACGCTAGTACTATCATTGCGTAATCTCTTTTTCCAATAGGACTGTTTCTATCAATTACAGAAAACATTTCCCTAAGTTCCTGTACACTCCATACAGAAGGAATCTTGGCCGTTTTGGAAATAGCGGGCATATGAATCTTGGATGAATAATCCGTACCGATAATGCCTTCGCTATAAAGATAACGAATAAGAAATCTTAACCCACAGATTTTCTGTTCAACTGTCTTATAGCTGTAACCAGCCAATGTTTTAATAAAACCATTGCATACATTCATATCAACAGAAGAAATTGATGTTACCTTAATCTGCGTGAGGTAATCCATGAAAATCTCTGATGTGCGAATATAATGGCCTTTGGTGACGTCCGATAATTCTGTATTATTCATGTACGCAAAGAAATTATTCTTTACGTCGCTGTAATAATCATTCAGCTGTATCGGATTTTTTGATGCGTGATAACGCCTGGTTAAAGACCGATGAAGACTATAATCTTCAATCATATGAATAATTCTTAGCAGTTGAACTCTTTGTTGAGAAAGAGTATCATCATTCACTTTGGAGATAAATGAATACTGTTTTTCAAGGTACAAGAGACCTCTCTCCATTTCAAATTCGGTTTCTCCATATTCGTTCAAAAGAAATTCCCGAAGTCGTTCCCATTCCCGTTCATAAAACCGAATAGTAATAGGACTGTAATTGTTCTCAATAAGAAGACTTTTGAGACCATCTGTAATCAATTCAAGTTTCAAATTATGAGCTCCTTTCGTTTTATGATTACAGATTATCAGAAAAAATTATGCCGAGATAGCTAAGAACAAATTAGCGCTATTTAAGCACAAAAGCCTAGTTTCTCGGCATAATATCTATCTCTACATAAGGTGGGTTATGCCGAGCTTAGCATAAACCTCCCTGTGGAGTTCCAAGATTTGACTTTTCATACCTGCCATTAACCATTACTCCGGCTTTTAGATACTTGAATATAAGTGATTCAACATCGCCATCTTTGATGATTTCATGAACATAGGACATTAGTTTATCGTGTGGCACGTTATCAAAGAATTTCTCTAAGTCAATATCTACGATATATGTATATCCATCATTCATATATTCAAGAACTTTAGTGATAGCCATCTCACAACTTCTATTCGGTCTAAAGCCATATGAATAGTTTGAGAAATATTCCTCACATATTGGTGTTAGTACCTGTACCATCGCTTCTTGGATTACTCTATCCATAACTGTAGGAATACCTAGGTTGCGTTTTGTTCCATTTGGTTTTGGTATCTGTACTCTTCTTACAGGTAAAGGGTAGTATTTTCTTTCCTGTATTTTTGATTTGATTTCTTCCCAATTTTCCTTGATGTACTCACTTAATTCATCAAGTGTTACTTCATCAATTCCATATGTACCTTTATTAGCTTTTACACTTTTATAGGCTTTGTTCATATTCTCTTTGGATAGAATATCATCAAGTAGTTTCGACATACTTTGTGCTTTACTCCTTTCACTTCTTTTCTAAGCTAAGTTTTAAGTTGTA
>JBJEQS010000017.1:0-4304 GCA_051881875.1 Oscillospiraceae bacterium | reverse complement strand
ATGAAACGGATTAAACATTCTCAATGTATATCCGCTGTTTCCGACTCCCCTGCTTACTATCATTCTTGTATCATATTCCTCATACAAGCCTGATGTATATTCCGGGAAAAAGCTCTGTCCGGGGGCATATAAGCCATCTGTAAACGGAAGTCTTATAAGTCCGCCATGTGCATGACCTGCAAATATTAAATCAGTATCCGATACTTCTGCTATACTGCTGAAATCCTCCGGATAATGATGAAGCCATATCGAAAAACCATCATAATCGGGATAATTCTTCATCATTTCTTCAACTTTATCGTTATATAAATAGTTAACCGTACCTGTTATAAGTATTCTGTCATTATCTCTTTCAATATACTCATAATTATTTTCAAGCAGCCGGATATTATTTTCAATGGCACACTTACGCATAATCTCAAGATTATCCTTTTCGATACCCATATCATGATTGCCCCACACCATATAGCATGGTGCTATCTCAGATACCTGTTTCAGAAATTCCTCTACCCTTGGTATATTTGTCCTTATTCCGTCACATATATCGCCTGTAAGAAATATATAATCCGGATTCTGTTCATTTATTTTATCTATAAGCTTTACGGTACTTGCTTCACTGTTGTTATGATAATCTGAAATCTGCACTATTATACAGCCGTCAAATCCCTCCGGTATGCTGCTTTCTGATACTGTTATATATTCAACATCTATGTGACTGTTGGAATATATAAGCTCTGCTATAACGGATATTACAACTATAAAGAGGAATATAACTCTTTTTCTGCGGAAGAAACTTTCTCTTTTTGATGTTTCCGGCATATGCCGCCTCCCCTCTTTGAAAATAATTTTTATTTCATTGAATTTGCATTACAAAATCAGAATATTCTTGATTTTACAAGGATTGATATAAGCAGTGTCCATGCCAGATTGTATATCATTATCATTGTAGGGTTCACATACTGAACCGAATCAATACATATAAATATTATCGAAAAAATTATGCCGATTATAGCCGCCGCACACTGCATAAGCAGACATATTACAAAATTTCTCCTCAGATTTTTTGAATCGGATATGAGCTTTATCATTGTTGAAAGGTCACCGTCATGTGCCATTGATGCACTAGTCTTTGGTGCAGCCTTTGTTTCGGCATTGAAATCATCATTGTATCTTGACTCTATTATCTTGAAATATTCCTCCGGAACATCAAATGTTTCAGAAAGCTTTTTTGTGTTGATTATCGCATCATTATTTTTTATTGCTATTTTAAAATCATATTCCGCCATTTCTGAAAGCCAGTACTTGACTTCGGGATTTGCCGTTACATTTATTGCAAACAGTGCCGATAAATTTCCTGAAACTGCAAGGTATACAACATCATATCCCTTATCATTGAATTCTTTCTCAAGAGTTTCAGATGTAAGCTTGTCAATATTATGAGCCGTCATGAGCTTTCTGTTTCCGAGAAGTATTCTTTTGTTATTTATCCAGCCGCACAAGCCGAGGTTTTCCTCATATACACAGCTTTCAACATTTCTGAATAATTCCTTTTTGCCGTCAGCAATAGTCATGAACATATCTGAAAGTATACTGTTTCCTGCAATTGCAATGCTTCCTGCATCTATTATCGCTTCATCAATCTGTGTTTCTGAAAAGAGTTTAATTCCTCCGAGCGTGATTGTCTTTTCCGGAAAAATCATATTTGTATCAGCTATAAGCACATTGGCATCATAGAAATCCTCTATGCTCTGGTATCCCAGCATAAGTCCTGATGTTTCTGAATATTCCTTTGCCACTGAATTAAGCGGCAGATTTACTATAAGTGAAAGTGAAAAACAGCTGCACAGTGACATCGACATTGCAAATACTGAGAAACAAGCCTGCATAATGCTTCCTGAATACTTGTCCAGATTGATTACAGGCAGAAGCAATGCGGAAAGAAGTGATATTCCCATGAATACAGGCACTGCATACTGACAGAATTTATCGGCTATATCGGTTGAATATGTGTATTTAAGGAAATCGGTAAGAAAATCTGTTTTCCTTGATGCTGCAACGACAGGATAGTCGTCTATGAAATCTCTTGTAATTCTTTCTGCTCTGTCTTCATCATCTATGCAGAACATCGCATATTTTTCCTTAGTATCATCAGATACAAAATCAAAATTGCATATTGCCCTGTCAACTATAAGATATTTTCCGATTGTGTTGAAAAGCAGTGATGCAATTCCAACTGTAATATATATATGGAGCATACCATGTTCAACAAGTCTTGTATTTGTAAGCATCATTATGCCCGATACAAGCGATGAAAGCATTACAACTGCCGTCATACTGTCGCAGTCGGCTTTTCCCTTGAATATCTTTTTCAGTCCGCCGAGTATTACCTTGAATGATGAGGCAAGTGCGACAATACCCATTATAAGCTGTATGAATATGAAGCCCTGAGGTGATACAGATGAATTAAGTACGCTGAATATAGGCAGTCCTAGGTCATTTGCAAATACAACATATGCACTCATAACAGTCAGGACAAGAAGTGCTATAATCCTTGAATGGAGAGTTGTCTGCAAATCATTCATATCTGAAAACATTGATTCGGCATCTTCGGACTTTTCATAATCTTCGATATGGCTGTGTATTTCGGGGATATTATCCGCCGATGATTTGTTGTTTTCCTTTTTCTGTCCGATGCTTTCAAGTATATCATCTGAAACATATACAGGTTCAACAGGATTATCCTCAAGCTCATCAAATGTCATTGAAAAGAAATCTATATCAGGTGTTGACTTTATTTCTATATTAAGGCGGTGGTTGCCTCTTTTTCTTTTCTTGTTTTCTTCCTGTTTAAGACGGAAATTTTCCTTTATAACGCTGAAGTCCGGCAGCGAAAACTTTTTTTTGCCATCAGTTTCCTTATTGTTTATCATAAATTTTATTTCGTCATATATATTTTTAGGTTTACTTCCGTTTTTTGCAAAAAACTCAGATTTGAATTTCTTTTTCTCCTTTTGATTTTCCTTTTTCTGCATATATCTTATATTATCTGCCGGATTTTTTATAATCTGTGATGGTTTGCGGCTTGTACTTATATGCTTTGCCTGTGTGACAATTTCATCGCCGTCTGCATTCTTTTCCGTTTCATTAATAATTTCATCTGCCGCATCTGATTCTGAAACCGAAATATCATAGTTCTTTATTTCATCTGTTTTCAGCGGAATATCAAACTTATCAGTAAAATCCTTATTTTTTCTGATTACCGCCTCCGGCTTTGCTGATTTCTTAGCATCAGACATACCATTTGCTGAAAATTCATCTGAAAATCTGTCGGAAATATTCTCTGAGCCTAACTCTGAAGTAGTGTTATTATCCACTTATCTATCTCCTCCCTCTTTTCAAAATCAGCCTAAACGCTGTCTTACAGCTTCATACATAAATATTCCGCCTGCAACCGATGCATTGAGCGATGTGACCTTTCCATACATAGGAAGCTTAACCATAAAATCACATTTTTCCTTTATCAGTCTGCCCATTCCGAATCCTTCCGAACCTATTACCAGAGCAATACTTCCTGTAAGGCTCACATTTGTATAAATTTCTCCGGAAGCATCTGTTCCGTAAATCCACACACCATTTTCCTTGAGCTTATCAATTGCGGCGGCAAGGTTTGAAACTCTTGCAACCGGAAGCCAGCTTGCTGCACCGGCTGATGTTTTATATACCGTCTGATTTAATGAAGCACTTCTTCTTTTTGGTATTATAATCCCGTCTGCACCTGCTGATTCGGCAGTCCGGATTATTGCCCCAAGATTATGCGGGTCTTCTATTTCATCGCATATTATTATAAAAGGTGATGTTCCTTTCTTTTTTGATATTTCAAGAATATCATCAACCGAAACATATTCCGCACACGCTCCCACAGCGGCAACACCCTGATGAGCACCGCCTTGTGCAAGTGAATCAAGTTTTCTGTCATCGCAGTTTTTTACAACGATTCCCTTTGCTTTTGCAAGTGATACTATCTGTCCCAGTGAGCCTTTATTTCCGTTTACATATACTGTATCAAGCGGAGTATCCGATTTGAGAGCTTCTATAACGGGATTGCGTCCGATTATAATTCGTTCATCTGAATTGCTGTATTTTATTTCTTTCATTTTAATCCTACTTTATCAGTTATTTCATGATTGTCCATGATAAAAGAGTACGATATGCAAAAATATATTCATACATTTTTATTATAACATTTTTCCTTAAAAATTACAATATATATGATTAAAGAATTTTACTTTTAACGCAGATTCAAC
>JBJEQS010000016.1:0-4318 GCA_051881875.1 Oscillospiraceae bacterium | reverse complement strand
GCAAACACGCTGATACAACGGATTTAATGGTTAAAATCAATGGAATAATAAGCGAGTATATTTCGGTAGAGGATATTGATTCAAACAGTTCAGAAAAATTTGATATAAGCAAGATTAATTTTGATATACTTGCGAAAGAATTTGCAAAAGCGAAGCATAAGAATCTGATACTGCAAGACCTTGAAGAAGTAATTAAGGTAAAATTAGAAGCAATGCTTTCAGCAAATCCAAACAGAATTGATTATTATGAACGATACAGAAAAATCATTGAAGGATATAATGCTGAACAAGACAGAGCAACGATAGAAAAAACATTCGAAGATTTAATGAACCTTGTAAATGAAATGACTAACGAAGAGCAGAGATATGTGCGTGAGGGATTAAATAGTGATGATGAACTGGCAGTATATGATTTGCTTTTCAAAAATGGTTTAAGTAAAAATGATATTAAGAAAATCAAGACAGTTGCCATAGAGCTTTTGCAAAATGTAAAAGAAAAAATAAGTGAATTAGACCATTGGACTGATAAACAAGAAACAAAAGCTACTGTTGATAATCTTATTCGTGATACATTATGGGATGGATTACCAGAATCTTATGATGAATTCAGTATATCACATTGCAGACAGAAGATTTACGAATATATGTATATTAGATATGGTAATATAGCTTAAAGGCAGATTATTTTTGAAACAGTCGTTGATATATTTCGGCGACTGTTTTTTGATAAGAATATTAAATAGTAAGTACAACAGTAACCCGAAAATAATCTATCAATCATCTGACTTAACCTTTTCAATTAAAGGTTTCAATACTATATTGCAAAACAGTAGAAATCATGATATAATAGTAACAACAAATCCGAAAGAAAGGAGCATCCAGATGCAAAATCAGAAGTTAATTGCAATAGGCGTTGAAGATTTCAAGGAGCTGATTGACAGAAAATGCTATGTTGTTGATAAAACAATGATGATAGCGGATTTAATCAGAGATAACTCTAAGGTCAAGCTGTTCACACGTCCGAGAAGATTTGGCAAGACCTTAAATCTCAGTATGATTAAATACTTTTTTGAAAAGACAGACGAAAGCAATGCATATCTTTTTGACGGTATGAATATATCGGAATATCCTGAATATATGGCTTACCAGGGACAGTATCCTGTTATCAGCATATCACTTAAAAGCATGAAGCAGGCTGATTATGAGTTGACATATAACATATTTAAGAGCTTGATTCAGAAGGAGTATTCCCACCATAAGAATGCTGTATATTCAAGTACAGAACTTTCAGAAGCTGAAAAGAAAAGGTATGAGGCATTTGTAAATATGGATGCTTCGGATTCTGACTATAATTTGTCATTACTGTTTTTATCAGATTATCTGAAAAAAGCTTATCATAAGAATGTAATCCTGCTCATTGACGAGTATGATGTACCGCTTGAAAATGCTTTTGCCTGCGGATTCTATGAGCAGATGATTAACCTTATCCGTTCAGTGTTTGAATCTGCTCTTAAAACCAATTCTTCTCTTGAATTCGGTATATTGACAGGATGCCTGAGAGTCTCAAAGGAAAGTATATTTACTGGACTTAACAATCTTAAAGTGTGCAGTATACTGAGTGCAGGGTATTCTGATTGCTTCGGATTTACTCAGAGTGAAGTTGATAATATGCTTGAATATTACGGACTTTCTGAAAAAAGAGAGGGTATCAAGCTATGGTATGACGGATATAAATTCCATGAAGCAGAGATTTATAATCCATGGTCATTGCTGATGTATGTCAATGAATCAATAATTGATAAAAATGCTCCATTAATGCAGTTTTGGTCTAATACTTCTTCAAATATAATCGTCAGAAGACTGATTGAAGAGTCAGATGAAGAAACAAAGGCAACTGTTGAAGAACTGATAAACGGAGTGCCTGTGGAAAGCTATATCTATGAAGATGTAACCTATGGAGAAATCGACATCAACAGTAACTATATCTGGAGTTTCCTGCTGTTTACTGGATATCTGAAAGTTATCGACAGGCAGACAATCGGCAACAGACAGCTCTATAAAATGGTAATTCCTAATCTTGAAATCAAGACAATCTATGAGGATTCAATTATAAACTGGTTTGATAAGAATATCAAGTCAGAAAACCGAGATGATTTCTTTAAGGCGGTTCTTGAAAAAGATGCTGAAAAGATGAATGAGTATATTCAAAACTGGCTTGCTGATACTATAAGCTACTATGATGAAAGAGAAAACTATTATCATGGATTCTTAGCAGGTGTTCTGACAGGCTTCAAGGGATACAGAGTTGTTTCTAATCGTGAATCAGGAAACGGCAGATATGACCTGTTCATCAAGAGTCGTATCGGAAGAAGTATCGGAATCATTCTTGAATTTAAAATTTCTCCGACAGAAGATGAAATGGAAGAATATGCAGACATTGCTATTCAGCAGATTGAGGACAAAAATTACGAGCAGGAGCTTCGCAATGACAGATATAAGAAGATTATCAAGTATGGTATCTCATTCTGTGAGAAGCTTTGTTATGTTAAGCTGTCGCCTTATTCTGACTAACAAGTGATAAAACAAAAGCCGCAAGAGAATTGCAGCAGTTTCAATAAGTGATATTCAGTTTCGCGAGAACATAAACAGTAACTGACAGGTAACTAACAAAATCGCTGATAAAAGGCTGTAAATCGTAATTTGGAATTATCAAAGAGATAATTATCAGATTATCAAAACCCCGAAAACAAGCCGTTTTTGGGGTTTTGTTTTTGCCTAAAATCGGCGTTTGATGTTTATTTGATATTTATTGAATAAAAAAGCTATGTGATTTGATGTTCACATAGCTTTTTGTATTTAGAAAACCCCCGGCTAGGCTGGGGGGGCAGAAAAGCTTATAGCTATCAGTCTTGAAAAAATAACTCCTTTTGATTATAATAAATTTGCGGTTACCAACTGCAAAAATAATCAAAAGGAGGTCATTATAAAGTGAATGACATACATAGTTTATCACATCCTAAATGAAATTGCAAGTACAATATAGTATTTGCAGCAAAATACCGCCGTAAAGTGTTTTGAGGTTTACTATGTTGACAAAGTTGGAAAGAGCACGAAAGCGATAACAGAGTACATTCGGTGGCAGCGTGAGGAAGACAGAATGGCAGGACCCGCTGACAATGGAAGAAGCAGACCCGTTTAACTGGTAAGAAGTAACAATTACGCAGGAGAACGTAGCCGCATGCGTCCGTGTTGTTACGCCTTTAAAGGCATGGCTTGTAATCTGAGCCCCTATGGGGCCGTTTACCGAAAAACCCCCGGCTTTGCCGGGGGATGCTTATTATGCTTGTTTCAGTTTGAACTCTAAAATATCAGCGGTTTTTCTTCTGCTTGAATCAAGTACATAAGCATATACGCTGGCGGTAGCAAACATCGCAAAAGGTCACACAATAAAAAATACTTCTCAAACCGCCAAATCAGGCGGTTTCCTCATTCTTAGTCACTTCAAGATATTTCTTGTGAGGAAGCGGTTTCTCAAGTAACTTGTAATAAATATGAATATCTCTCGGTTTGTCGGCGGAATACTCGTCAACAGTGATGTATTCGATAAGCTCCAAGCACATCTCACGGGTAAGCTCCTGAACATCGGTGTACTTCTTTAAGCGGCGGATAAATTCCTCAACATCTTCCTCGTCCTGCTTTACGGCGGACAGTTTCGCTTCAAGTTCTTCAACCTCTGCGGATAATGCCTTCTGCTCAGCTTGATATTTTTCCAAGAGATTAACGCAAACATCTTCGGGTATCTTGCCGAGAACCTTATCTTCATAAATAGATGGTATCAGCTGTTTAAGCTCTTCAAGACGGTACTTCCCATCACGAAGTCTTTTCTTCTCTGCTTCGGTCTGATGTGCGTTCAGCTTTGCCTTGTGAGCAAGAAACTGCTGACGGGCTGCATTTGCATCTTCAACCACCAACGCCGCCATTGAGCGAATATCGGCAAGAACTATCGCATTCATATCATTCATTTTAATATAGTGGCTCTTGCAGGCAATCTTGCCATTTCGATTATATCTGCCGCAGTTAAAGTTGTGACGCACATACTTTCTCGGATTTTTCTTACTGCCGTTTGTGGTGTTGTTCCAGCCCAAACGCATTTTTTCGCCGCAGTCTGCACAAAACATCAAAACACTCAAAGGAACTACAAATCCCGAAGCAGTCTTTTTTCCTTGACTTACCGAAGCCGCGCTCTCTCTGCACTTGTCCCAAATCTCTTTTGAAACCAAAGGCTCGTGAGTATTCTCAACAACGATCCACTCCGACG
>JBJEQS010000015.1:0-18912 GCA_051881875.1 Oscillospiraceae bacterium | reverse complement strand
TTTTTTGGCAAGCTTTTTCCAAAAAAAGCTTGGGCGAACACAGTTCGCCCGTACATAAATAAACCTGTTGAACTCACGTTTATTAACTGATTCATAAAAAACCTCTCTTTTTTGGTGTTTTGATTTTTCTTCATCTTCATTACACCATTTTCAGAGAGGTTTTTCTATTTTATTTTTTCTTATATACACTATTTCTCAATATTTTTTATTCGTTGAATTCGCATGAACTTATATCATTCATTTACTGCTGATAATTTCTGAAGTCTGTGCCTGCTCATAAGCCTTGTCATAAAAATGCTCCTGACAGTTCAGCTTTTCATTATCGTTTTCCACCCGAATATAATTTCCATCGCTGTTCAGCTCTCTTGCCTGAACGTTGTCCGACATTATTTTATCAAACATATAAACGATATACTCCCGTATGTCAGCATCATAAACCGGTGCTGCAACTTCAACTCTGCGGAGGGTGTTTCTTGTCATAAAATCAGCTGAGGCAATATAAATTCCGGCATTTTCATCTTTGCCAAAAATATAAATTCTGGAATGTTCAAGAAAACGTCCCACAACGCTTATAACCCTTATATTTTCTGTTATTCCCTCAACTCCGGGAATAAGGCAGCATATCCCTCTCACAGCAAGCTCTATCTTCACGCCTGCCTTTGAAGCCTTGATAAGCTCATCGATTATAGTTTTATCGGTAAGAGAATTTATCTTAACGCCAATATATGCTTCCCCGCCGCTTTCTGCAAGCTTTATCTGCTCGTCAATCATTTCTATTACTCTGTTTTGCAGACAGTTCGGGGCAACAAGGAGAGTATCTGAACTTTTTACTGTTGTATCAGAGGCAAGAGCATTGAAAACATCATTAGCATTTTTTCCTATTTCACTGTCAGCAGTCATAAGCGACAAATCGGTATATATGCGGGCAGTCTTTTCGTTATAATTTCCCGTACCTATCTGAGTGAAATATTCAGGATTACCATTTATATTTTTCGTGATAAGGCACAGTTTTGAATGAACCTTGAAACCGTTAAGACCGTAAATTACAGTACAGCCCGCCGCTTCAAGCCGACGTGACCATTCAATATTGTTTTCTTCGTCAAATCTTGCTTTAAGCTCGACAAGCACAAGCACATCCTTGCCGTTTTCAGCAGCTTCAATAAGTGCATTTACAACCTCGCTGTTTTTTGCAACTCTGTAAAGCGTCATTTTTATAGACACAACATCCTTATCCGCTGCTGCTTCATGGAGCATATTAAGAAAAGGTTTTATGCTGTCAAATGGATATGCAAGAAGCTTATCGCTTTCCTTAATCTGTTCAAGAACAGACTTGCCGTCAATAAACCGGGCAGACTTCTGAGGTATCCTTTTTGGATAGAAAAGTTCCGATTTCTGACGCAGATTGTCCTGTAATTCAAATACAAATGAAAGGTCAACAGGTGATATATTTCGGAAAACATACTTTTTATTAATATCCATATATTTGCAAAGCTTGTGTACGATTTTATCATCAAGCTCTCTTGAAAGTTCAAGCCGTACAGGAGAAAGTCTTTTCCTCTGTCTGATAATATCCTCCATAAATTCACGATAATCAAGGTCTTCATCATAAAGTGCATCTGCGTCAATATCAGCATTTCTTGTAACACGAAGCAGAGATTTTGATTTTACATTATATTCTTTGAATACTGATGGCACAAAATGCAGTATAAGTTCTTCTGACAGAATATATGTACCGCTGTTTTTCCCTACCTCAATAAGTCTTGGAATAACTCCGCTGCCGCAGGGAATTATGCCTATTTTTTTCTTTCTGCTTTTCTTTTCAAGCACAGCCGCTGCATAAATATCCTTATTTTTTAAAAATGGAAATGGCTGTCTTTCGCCTACGATAACGGGAGAAAGAAACGGCAGTATTTCAGAATTAAAATATTCCTCAAGATGTTCGTTTTCCTTTTTGTCAATATTTCTGAAATTTACTATGCGAATGTTATGTTCCTCAAGTCTGCCTATAAGCTTACTATAAACAATATCCTTACGTTCATTCAGCGTATGTACTATGTCAAGAACTGCATCAAGCTGTTCCTCAGCTGTCATATCCGTTTTATTTTCACGAATATTCTTGTCAAGAAGCATCTGGTCTATAAGTGAACCTACACGAACCATAAAAAATTCATCAAGATTGCTTTGATATATTGACACAAAGGAAAGTCTTTCGCAAATAGGATTTTTATCGCTTTCTGCTTCCTCAAGAACTCTTTCATTGAATTTAAGCCATGAAATTTCCCTGTTCATATAGACCTGCTTTTCACAAACTGCTGTTTTACTCATTTTAAATCGCTCCATTTCTCTGTATTATTATCATAAATTTTTTTGACCTGTTCCTTTGAAAGATTGTTGACAGGATTTTCCGTATTAACAATAACTGCAATACCGTCCCTTGCAACTGTTTTTTTGGAAGGAAATCAGTTTCTGCAGCGGATAATGCAATATTGTCTGTGCTGTTTGCAGATGTTCCGATAATATTTTCAAATTCATCTCTTGTTCCCGAGCCTTCCTCACGGGAAATGACAGTTATTTCTCCCATTCCGACAAATCAGGCATATTTTCTTCCGAGCCGCAGGCTGAAAGCATGAGAAGGACACCGCATACTATGCTTAATATCAAACGGTTACGCATTGTACACCTCCGGATAAAATAAACTCATCTGACTGAGCTTCATCTCTGATATCAACAAAGGATATATTATCCATTGCTTCCTCGGAGATACCTATGCAGTTATCTGCAATTCTGTCAAGGCTGTGGAGTATATCAGCATATTCGGAAGTAAGAGCGGCATCACAGTCTTTCTTTTTCACCCTTGACAGATGAGCCTTGTTTAGCTTCTTCTGAGTTTTACGCATTTTAGCCTTGCCCTTTGAAACTCTTTCGACAGCGTCCTCATCGCCGTTTTCAACAGACTGCATAGCCTTTCCGAAAAGCTCATCAACAATATCAAAACACTCTCCAAGTTCTGAAACTGCCGCTTTGGACAGTTCTTTTTTTCTGTCTGAGAGATTGTTCAGTACATCTGACATATCACAGCAGCAGTCGGAAATTCTTTCAATATTATTTGTTACAAATAAAAGTCCTGCTGTCTGTTCGGACTGTGCTTCTGTGAGATTTCCGCTTGAAAGCATTTTTGTTATGTAAGAGGAAATACTGTGCTGAAGATTTTTTACTGTATTGTAATCCCTGTTAAAATCCGAGCGTACTGCATCGGAATTATTACTTTCAAAAAGTTTTCTTGTTTTGCTTAACAGTTCTTCTCCGAATCCGGAAAGACGTTTTATTTCCTCGGATACCAGAAACATTGCTGCAACAGGCTGACTGATAAGCTTTTCATCAAGAAATCTTGGCTTTGAATCTGCAAAAATATTTTTATCCTCGCCCTTAACAATGAATTCCACTATTTTAACCATTAATGGAATAAGCGGAAGCCAGATAAGTGTACAGGAAATATTAAAGGTTGTGTGTGCATTTGCAATCTGTCGTGCGATAACATCTGCTTCATTGCCTTTAGGAGAAATAAACTGCACAAATTTTGCAAGCAAAGGAATGAGAAAAGCAAAAAGAATACTTCCGCTGACATTGAAAACGCTGTGTGCAATAGCTGTACGTTTCGCATTTTTAGACTGACCAATAGAGGCAAGCAAGGCTGTAATGGTCGTTCCGATATTATCTCCCAGCAAAATAGGTATAGCTCCTGCCAGCCCGATAACGCTTGTAACTCCGTCAGGACCTGCCTGTGAAGCAAAATTCTGGAGTACCGCAATAGTTGCTGAACTGCTTTGTACCACGACAGTCATAACAGCACCCAGAAGAATACCCAGTACAGGTATTTCTGAAACCTTGCCCATAAGGTCTGTAAAAATCGGACTTCCTGCCAGCGGCTTCATAACTCCGCCCATTATTTCGATACCCTCAAAAGCAAGCCAAAGGAGAATATGACCATTCCGATATTTTTAATCTGCTCCTTTTTGCCTGCAAAAAACAGAATAAATCCGATAAAGATTATCGGGTAAATGTAGTTGCTTATCTTGAATGCCATAAGCTGAGCTGTCATAGTCGTACCGATATTCGCTCCGAAAATAACGGAAATCGCCTGTGGCAAAGTCATAAGTCACGCACTTACAAAGCCAATTACCATTACAGTAGTCGCAGAACTGCTTTGCAGAACTGCTGTTACAAGAGCACCTGCAAGTGCACCCATTAGTGGATTTTTTGTCAGGAAGCTGAGTATCTTTTTCATTTTTTCTCCGGCGGCTTTCTGAAGTGCATCGCTCATACTGTTCATTCCATAAAGAAACATAGCAAGACCGCCCACAAGTCCAAAAATGATTTTAATGTTCTCGTTCATAAATTTCCTCCATATTGATTATTTATGTTATAATTATAAATACTTTGTGTAAAATTCACAATCAAATTAATGTAAAATCTAAGTAAAATCATCTTATAATAACATGAGTTCGATGAATAATTTTTGTAGTGGAAACCATTGGTCGCCCCTGCAAAGCAGAAATGTTCAATTTCATAAGATTTGTTAACAAAAATTCAGCTCATTCAAAAACCCTGTTATCCTCTATATAATTTCTTGACATGAAAGTGAAGGTGTGGTATAATAGCAAAAATGTTCGTTAACTTTGATGTGCCGGCTGGCAAAACACTGCGATTATTAGTACAGAAAAGCTGCATTATAAATTGTAATTTATTGAGGGAGAATGACAAATGGAGCAAGAAAGTGCAAAAGAAAAACTGACTTCGATTTATCAAAAAATGAAGAATGAAAGATTTAATGGCGAGATAAGCATTGATGGCTTTTGGATTGTTTGGAAGTTTAGTGAGAATATTAGTATAAAAGTTACAATTGACAATCTGCATGAAGAAGGGTATATCTCTGTTACTTACCTTAAACAAGCAAAATCTACTCACTGGCATCCAGAATTGGACGAATTGTATGATGACTTATTGAAAATCAATAATAATAATTTATTTGGTGTGATAAAGAAAAGAGGATTTTTATTTCGCAACCATTTTTTTATGATGAATAAGGATTATTGGGAAAGTTTAAATGTTAAGAAAAAGAGCAAATACACTGTTTTATAAATTTTTATTCACCAAAATAACGGAGAAGTAAAATGAATAAAAACGACTTGATAACCGAATTTAAAAATATCGGAATAACCAAAGGAATGATGCTTGAAGTTCACAGTTCTCTGAGCAGCTTCGAATATGTTGAGGGCGGTGCGGAAACTGTAACAGATGCACTTATGGAATGTGTTGGGGAAACAGGAAGTATTTTTATGCCTGCATTAAGACTAAGTCCGCCAATGAAGCTGACAGAGAATGACAGGAAAATGGGGATTACCGTCAAGATAAAAGTTCTGCCCGAAAATGCACCGAAAACGGATATGGGCATAATTGCTGACACATTCAGACAGAGAGCAGATGTTATTACGGGAAAAGGAATAATAAGAACTTCGGGCTGGGGCGTTCATGCCGAGGAAGCGGCAAAGGGCGGCCTTGATTATGCCATACATAACGGCGGAATGGCTTTAATGCTTGGTGTTGATATTTACAAGCTTACAGCTATGCACTATATGGAAGATATACTCCCCAAAGAGATAAGCGATATTTTTGCTCCCTGCGAGGAGGTATCAAGAATATATCCGCCTGACGAATGGTTTATTGAAACAGGAGAACCGCCTGTAAAGCCATGGTACACTATACAGGATATGGCATACCGAAAGGGACTTATAAAGGACGGGTATATAGGAAAATGCAAGTATATGTTTTTTGGTATTCTTGATGTTGTGAACCTTTACAGACAAGAACTACAGAATAATCCGTTTAAGCTTTATGGGCTTGATAAATAGAAAATTATGTTCCAAGTCATTATTTCCATGTTTTTATCAAAATATTTTAAAAAAATCAAAAAGGGTCTTCTCAAAAACGGTCAACGGTATTATAATATTATTGACCGCTACAGTCAGGAGGTAAAAAATGAATGAGAAATTCTTTTCCCTGCCCGAAGAAAAACAGCGTTCTATAATCAATGCAGGCTATCGTGTGTTTTCACAGAACAGCTACAGAAAAAGTCCTGTGAGCGAGATTGCAGCAGAGTCAGGAATAAGCAAATCCCTGCTTTTTCACTATTTTAAAAATAAGCGTGAGCTGTACCTTTTTCTGATAAAAAATGCGGCTGATACTACCTATAAATACCTTTATGAGTTCGGCTGCGGTGAGGAAGATGATTTTTTTGAAATCATGCACAAAGGCTTAAAAGCAAAGGTCGCACTTATGAAAAAATACCCTGACCTCACCTTTTTTACGCTCAAAGCATATTACGAAACCGACCCCGAGGTATGCGGCGATATTCATAAAATCACAGGTGTTGCGGTCAGATATTTAAAGTATTTTAAAAAAGACATTGCGGCATAAGTAAAAGCACGATACTGTGACAGTATCGTGCTTTGTTATATATATATATGGATTTTATAGATAAAAACACAGATTTTGCATTGTACAGAAAAAATTTAATTATCAATCAGCATATGTTTCATAAGGCATAAATCGAAAACATTCACAGTTCCATCTGCACTTAGGTCGCCTGCTGATAATTCAGTAAGTGTTCCGCTGCCCATGAGGAATTTTTTCATCATCAGAATATCTGCTGCATTCAGCACTCCGTCCTTGTTTACATCGCCTTTGACTGCTTCCTTTTCAGCCATTGCCAGTACAATATAATTTACACAGTATGCAGACTGTCCGTTGCTGCCGAGAGTTACATTTTCGCCAGCCTTAATACTCTTTTTGTATAATTCAAATGTGACATCATTTGAGCTTGCAAAGGTAACTGATGTTTTCTCCCACTGACTTAGCCAATCAGGAACAGGGTTTACTCTTGTATCCATTGCAATATAAACAGAAATGTCTGCACCGGCAGTAAATGAGCCGAGAGTTTCCGTATAATTTTTGGAATCACAGGCTGTTTTTATGTATTCTGCACCATCAAGTTCAGACGGCATATTAACAACGGTAAAATCTCTGTCACCGTAAATCAGTGAACCGTTTGCCATGCCCTCGCCTATCGACCAGTCTGCACTGTTTTCAGAATCATTGACCACAAGATTTTTTATCAGCTTGCTGTTCAGCGGAATTGACTCACGTCCGAAAACAAAATTGTTGATATTGAAAAGATAGCCCTCTCCGCCTGTGAATTTTAAGTAAATGTTATGTTTTCCTGTAATCAGTGCAGTATTGCATGAAACATCTGTCCAGTCCTGCCAACTGCCTGTTGGGATAATAACGCATTTTGCAGCAGGTGTGCTTTCAAGCTTATCGATATAAACTTCAATCGCACAGCCCTCCTGACCTCCTGCAACACTTGCTGTAAAGCTCTTTGCACCATCTTCAAAATCAATATTGCGGAACATGATATAATCGCCGTTTTCAATATATCCGACATTCTGACCGCCCTCGGAGCAGTCTTCTGTTTTAATACCACTCTGCTCATCAAAATTTTCAGCCTCAATTGTTTCAAAAGCGGAAATCGGTTCGACCGGTGTCGCCTCTGGTGACAGTGTAACAACGCCCTCTGGGAATGAATCAACTGTCAAATCATTTATGTAATATTCAATGTTCATGTATCCCTGACCACAGTAGTCGCCCTTATAATCACTTGGGTCATTCGGATTAAGTCCTCTTGCAAGTTCCCATTCATCAGGCATACCATCATTATCAGTATCGGTAATAGTTTTTTCAAGCACAGCTGACGGATATTCATATGTAACACCGCACTGAATATTATACTTGTCAAGATTTGTTTCAGAAGCATCATAATCGGAAGTACCGCTGCATGAACCTGTACCGTTTTTTGTTTCTTCGGCACACTGGCGGTCAATTGCAGTACGCTGTTCAGATGAAATACCATTTCCGGCAAAGCTGATAACGTGTTCATATGAAGCTTCTGCGGATTCGACATCATTTACAGAGGAAACATCTGTACCATTGATAATGGTCTGGAAAGGTGATGCAGAATAAAGGTCATTTTTGGTTATGCCTATACTTTCCTTAACAGAAACTCCCGACCAGTTGTCATTCGTAATTTCATGGAGTGAGCCATCTTTGTTTATAAGACGGTTGCCGTCACAGTAAACCTTGAAATTTTCGGGAGATGTGCTGCTGTCAACACTCATCCAGTGATAGCCGCCTGTTGTGGAATTTCCGGCTTTAAGTGTGTTGTTGACATAATTCAGATGTCCTATCGTGCCATATGCTGTCTGATAGCCCCAGTCATAGATAATATTATTGGTAAAGTCTGCGGTATATGTACCCTGAACCTTTCCACGAAAGTTTCTTGATACATTGTGTATAATCAGATTATGGTCAAAGGTGAGATTTCCCTTGCCCATCATCATACCAAAACCATGGAGTCCCTTTTTATGACCTCCCCATGAATCAGCAGGACCTATAACAGAATACTGAACAGTGTAATTCATATTATTTGAATAAAGACCCCATTGTTCATCAGTAGTCCAGCCCATTGAACAGTGGTCTATGATGGAATTTGAACCTGCTGCACCGCCCCATGCATCATTACCCGAGCTTGTTGCAGCATACGGACCGGGACGGGAGCTGATATACCTGCAAATAATATTATCTCCAGACATACCCATTTTATAATTTTTCAGTGTAATGCCCGAACCTCCGGGAGCAGTCTGTCCTGCAATTGTGATATTGCTCTGACACAAAATATTGCCTTTGAGTTCAATTGTACCGCTGACATCAAAAACAACTATGCGGTTTGATTTGCTTACAGCATCACGAAAAGAACCCTCACCGCTGTCATTGAGATTAGTAACATGATAAACCTCTCCGCCACGTCCTCCTGTAGCATATTTTCCTCCGCCTACTGCTCCGGGAAATGCAAGAACAGTATTTTCTGCTGCATTAGATGTTAATGGATTATTTAATAAATAACCTGATGCTGTTGAAAGCATAGTAACAATTCCTGTTAAAACCGCAATAGCTTTATGAGTAATTACTTTCATAAAAATTCCCCCTGTTATATTTATAAGAGATATTTATTTTACTATCCAATAAGACCTTTTTTAAGAAGTGTTATATCAAGAATATCCTGTTTTCCATCAGAATTCATATCAGCATTTACAATTGCTTTTCCTTCAAATTTTTTATTGCTGATAATATAATTCTTATATGTTACCAAATCAAAAACATCTACACAATCATCACAGTTAACATCTCCAAGTAAAGCATCTGATACATTGTTTTCAGGTAAAGCAAATACTATATAATTCATAACGCCGCTTGACTGTCCGTTTGCACCAAGTATCAGTTTTTCATCAGCATTCAGTTTCTTTGAATAGATTTCAAATGTAACTCCATTTGATGTTTTAATTACACTGGTTTCCTTGTTCCAATCTTTTACCCAAGACGGAACAGTAGAAATTCTGCTGTCAAATCCTGCATATACAACAATATTTTCAGAAGCTGTGATTTCTGCCTGCTGTTTATCTGAATTTTTTGCATCGCAAGGTGTAAGAACAAGCTCTGAACCCATATATTTTGCAGGAATTTCCGAAAATGATGCTTTTTCAACCGTTCTGTCGCCAAATACCTTATCACCTGTTTCAAGGCTTGTATCTATTGCCCAGCTGTTATAATATGCTGTATCCAATACTTCAACACTCTTTATAAGTTTGCCGCTGTTAATCGGGTCAAAACTTATATTTCCATTATATTCAACAGTATCTCCTGCAAGCTCATTGAGATACATTTCAAGATTGGTGTAATCATCTCCTGACAATGACACAATTGGTCCATCAGAAGCATCATTCAGATTCAGACCATGTTCAGTTTCCCATGCATCAGGCATTCCGTCCCGGTCGGTGTCCTTAGGAGCTGTTCCGCACTTGAAAGTGCTGTTATTCGGATAACCTCCGACATCAGTCTGGCTGTCGATAATTCCCTTTAATCCGTCCTTGCTTCCTGTATATGTATAAGTTCCCTCTTTAACCTCTTTCAGATAACGGCTGTCAAGATAGTCAAAAGCAGGCATATTTGCTCCTGCATTTGCAGTTACTGATTTATATGCATCTTCAGCAGACTGAGTATTAACATAGGATTCAAAGAAAGGTGTATCACTTCTTACATCTGCCTCTGTTGAATTTTTTCCTCCTGATACAGCCTTTCCGGCAGCCCATGCATCATCAGTAGCTTTTAAAAGCTGATTGTCATTTATATCTGTCATAATATTGCCTGACACATACATTTTCTGCATATCGTTTGTATTCAATTCATTTCCGTCAATGGAAACTATATGCATATTTGTATTGCTGACAGGACCAGCCTTATAATAGTTATTTACGAAATTAAGTCTGCGTACACCGCCGTCAGTTGTTCTGCCCTGCCAGTTGTAGACAACATTGTTTCGGATATCAAGCTGACCACCATAAGTAACTGCGTCCTGTTCCATTGCACCTGCCAGCGACCAGTTTCTGCCTGTATTGTGAATAAGCAGATTATGATGAAAACTTCCTGTATATCCGCTTATAGATGCGGCAAAAGCATGACGTTCAACATCATTGCGGTCGTCAGCATTGTAATGCACGGAATTATTCAATGATTCAGCGATAATGCTCCACTGGAATGTGATATTTACCGCACTCCTTGATGAAAAGCCTTCATCAGTTCCCCATGATATTGAACAATGGTCAATAATTGAGTTGTCACAGCTTCCAAGACCCATTCCGCCCATTGATTTTCCGCTGACATCTCCTACACGGGTTCTTATATCCCTGATAATGACATCTTTTGAACCCATTGCACCGAATGTATAATTTATAAGGGTTATGCCGTCACCGGGAGCAGTCTGTCCTGCAATATAAACATCTCCGCCGTCATCAGGTATGCAAAGAACACTTTCCAATGCAATAACTCCGCCAACATCAAATACAATTGTTCTTGCACCTTTAAGAGTTTCAAGTCCGTAACGGAGAGAGCCTTCGCCCGAATCATTGAGATTTGTTACATGGTATACATAACCGCCTCTGCCGCCTCTTGCAAAACGTCCATATCCCTCTGCTGTCGGAAATGCAAGGCGGTTTACCTTGAATGAATATACAGAACCTTTTACAATGCCGCTGTCAGTTACTTCATCAACACGCCAGTAATATGTCGGAATAGATGAATAACTGTCATCAAGTATATATTTTGTATCTTTCTGATTGCCCTTGTATTCCTTTGAATTATGATTAGCATTGAAAACATCATCATAACTTGTTCCTATGTAAACATCATGCGAAAGTGCATTTTTTCCTGCTGTCCATGAAAGTCCCTCTGATGCATCAAGATGAGCAGACTGGTCTTCCGGATACATCTTTGATACACCATTAAAAGGGTCACTGCCGTCAAGTTCAAATGCATTGAGCCATGCAACATCCTGCTTGCCGCCGCCTTCGGGAGTGATAAGGATAGTTACACTGCTTCCGCTCCATGTGACGTATGAGATGCCTGCATCGTTTTCATCTTTGACATTTGTAGGACAATTTACTCCCGAAAGAACTTTTTTGCCGTTCACAGAAATACTCAGACTGCTGTTGGTATAGCCGTCAGTATTGCAATGCCACATCTGAAGTGAATGTTCATTATCTGAAAGACCGCTTATTTCTAATTTGAGAACACCACCATTATCACCATCTTTTATCTTGGCTCCGTCCATTGTCAGATAAGGATATTCAAGGCTTTGCAGCTGGAGTTTTTTATTGTTTGTACCTGTTACATCTCCGCCGACACTTCCGCCATTGGACAGCTTGAAAGTAATCCCATTCACTTCATATGAAGGAGATGCACCATCAACAAGAAGCCAGTTATTCGCATTTCTGGCATAAGAAGCTTTTCTGCCGTCATTTTTATTTATATCAACACGAATTCTTGAACCTGTGTCAATATTTTCAGCTGAAACTGATGAAGGCATCATGCTTGTATAACCTGAAATAAGTGATATTACAACTGCAATTGTAATAAGATTTCTTGTTTTTCTGAACATATATAAAATCCTCCTTACAAATCATATATTTTATATTTTTATCACGTTTTTACTATATTTTAATTATACATAAGCAAAACAGCTCATTCAATGATATAATTGGACATATTAATGACATTTATGATTTTTTTAAATACAGATGGATTATTAATATTTATATAAATTTCTTATTTCATACGTCCTATATTCAGAAAAGTCATAAATTATGATGTTTTTGTATTGAATATTCTTTTAAAATGTGTTATCATTAAAATAAGATTATTATCAAAAGGAGCAGAATAATGAAAGCAATCGGAAAAATAGGTGTAATTATTCCGGCAGTTGTTGATTCACTTGAATCCGAACTTCTGAATGAAATATATAACATTGCCTGCAAATCAGGATATGATATAATAGTTTTTACAAATTCATCAAATTCGCTTGATTCATTTGCAGAAAATGAATATGTTTACGGCGAAAAAAAAATATATGAGCTTTTGAGCAGTGTTGAACTGGACGGGATTTTATTTGTAGCCGGAAGATTTCACAGTTCTCGTGTTATCAGATATATAACCGATATTATAAAGAAAACCGGTACACCTTGTGTTGTGCTTGAAATGAAACAGAATGATTTCCCTTATGTATATACTTCTCAAAGAGATGAAATTTTTGCTGTTACAGAGCATCTCATAACTGTTCATGGATATGAAAAAATATACTGTCTTACCGGTCCGAAAAATTTATTTGAAGCCGAAGAACGACTTATCGGATTTCGCATGGCAATGCAGCATTATAATCTTGAAAGCGATAATTACTTTTATGGTGACTTCTGGAAAAACAGTGCAAAACTTCTTGCAGATAATATTTCAGATGGGAAAATTGAAATGCCTGAAGCAGTAGTCTGTACAAATGATTCTATGGCAGTAACCTTGTGCGATGCACTTAAAAGCCATGGAATAAAAGTACCTGAGCAGATTGCTGTAACAGGATATGACGGAAATATTGAAGCATTGTCCTATGAGCCGGTAATAACTACTGTTGTACACAAAGAAAAAGAACTGGCATTTAAAGCTGTATCAAAAATCTGTGAAATGATAAAATCTGAAATTCCGCAGCAAGTGATTAAAAAGAAGCATAATATAAGATATGGTGAAAGCTGCGGCTGTTTGCCGAAAAGAATTAATTTACAGAACAAAATACATTATAATGTAATCCGGAACAAAAATTTTCAGGAATTATACCTGAATTCAAATCTCATGGTAAAAATGTCTGAAGCGGAAAATCTTAAAGATTTTACTGAAATAATCAGCGGTCTTATGTATCTTATTCCTGAACTTACATATCTTGATATTTGTTTATGTGATAACTGGCACAGTGATTTTGCATATGATAAAACAACAGTAAGCAACGGCAGCTATACACAGAAAATGCTGCTGATTCTCTCCAAAAATCGTTATTATAATGAACAGAACAATTATTTTTTTGAACTGAAAACAATACTTCCTGCTCTGGAAAAAGAACATGAACCAAAGTTTATAGTTCTAATGCCAATACACTATGTTTCATGGAATTTCGGATATATGGCTATGCATTACGAAAACGGCAGTAAATATCATATGGATACTTTTTTGCAGTACTGGCGAGATTCGCTTGCCAATGGACTCCATGCTTTAAGCAATAAAATAAATATTGAACATATGAACAAGGTGATAGAAGAATACTCTGTCCGTGACCAGCTGACAGGAATGATGAATAAAAAAGGACTTTTAAGAGATACAGCTGATTTTATCAATGAATCCGAAAAGGACGGAGAACGCTGTCTGATGCTTGTTTTTTCGTGGTCGCAGTATACAACTCCTCCACTAAATAAAAACACAGCTATAGATATTATTATTGCAAATGCACTGACTATGCTATGCTCTTCTGACAAATTATGTGCCAGAACAGGTGAAAGAGTTTTTGCTGTGCTTATGCGGCTGGACAGCAGCGAAAAGGAAAATGAAACAGCCAATAAATTTATTATTTCTCTTGAGCTTATGATGCAAAGATTACAGGGGCAGCCTGTTTTTCCTGAAATTCCTGACATTAACTGCGATTTTTCAATAGTAACTTCTTTGAGTGAAACAGAGGAATTCTTAAATTCTGCAAAAACAGGATTTATGAATAATAACAGTCTGAAAAATGGTATTACTGATTATTCAGTACAGCTTAAAAGAATAAGAAAGGAGATTTATCTTTCACCTCAGCTTGAATGGGATTCGGAAAAGCTTGCAGATAAACTTGGAATAAGTAATGGATATTTCAGAAAAATATATAAGATGCAGTTCAAAATACCATTCAAAGAAGACCATATCAATGCACGTATCAGTAAAGCTAAATCACTTTTAACCGATACTAATCTGACAATAGTTGAAATTGCAGCACAATGCGGCTTTAATAATTCCAGCCACTTTATGAGAATATTCAAATCAAAATCAGGTAAAACGGCACTTCAATTCAGGAAAGGACAATGATTTATTTTATTTGAATAGTAAATAACGTGAGTTCGACAACCCAAAATAAAAGTTTTGGTTGTCGAGCTCACGTTATATAATCAGTTCTCACTTTTGCTCCGCTTAAAAGCACATATTCCTCAAACTTGCTTATAGTTTTCTCTGAAGCATGAATAACTATCTTTACCGAATCTTCATTGGCAGTCTTTTCATCAAGTCCAAGAACATTTTCAAAAAAATCACGAATTATTATATAACTTGTATAAATGGAATTTGCCGCCTTTATACCGCTTTCCGTCAGACCTATCTTTCCATAATGTTCCTTGGTGATATATCCGCTTTCACACAGCTTTACAACCATCACTGAAGTACTTGCCTTGCTTACTCCCACAAGTTTTGCGACCTCAGAAGAACTGACTTCTCCGCCATTCTGCCCAAGCTTGTAAATAGTAAAAAGATATTTTTTCTGCGAATATGTCAGACCGTTCAATTTTTTATCTCTCCATGACAAGCACAGCCATTAGGACAGCATGAACATTTCCCTCCGCAAAGCGACTCACCCTTTTTCTTATCCTTGTACAATTGTCTTGCCGCAAGAAAAAGAACCAATGCAACTATCAAGCCTATAATTATTGTAGCCATATATCGTCACGCCCTTTCCGAAAATTTTATATTTACGCTCCCATGAAATCATGGGAACGCAAATATACTAAATTATGCTTTTACTTTAACTTTTGCTGTAAGTCTGTTGCTTTCCTTGTAAGGTCTTGCAAGCATATATATGATAAATACAAGAACAATAACTGCAAAGATAAGTCCAATAACATTTACTGAACCTGTAAACAGCAGTCCGAACTGGTAGATTATGAGCGATACAGCATAAGCAAATAAACACTGATATGTGATTGCAAATGCTGTCCATTTTGCATTATTCATTTCACGCTTTATTGCACCAATTGCCGCAAAGCATGGAGTACAGAGAAGATTGAATATAAGGAATGAATATCCTGCAAGAGATGTCATTTCCATGAAGTCCAGAACTCCGAATACACCAACAACTTCTTCTTTTGCAACAAGTCCCATGATAGTTGCAATGGTTGCTGTTGCTTCACCAAATCCAAGAGGTGCAAATATCCAGCAAAGAGCATTGCCGATAGTTCCCAGAATGCTGTCATTCAGTTCAAGTTCAGAGCTGAATCCGAAACTGCCGTCAGGAAGTGTTCCGAATACTGAACCTGCCCATATGATAACAGAGGAAAGCAGAATGATTGTTCCTGCCTTTTTGATAAATGACCAGCCACGCTCCCACATTGAACGAAGAATGTTGCTGACGGTTGGAAGATGATATGCCGGTAATTCCATTACAAATGGTGCAGGGTCACCTGCAAACATTTTTGTCTTTTTCAGCATAATACCAGAGATGATGATAGCTGCAACGCCGATAAAATATGCACTCGGAGCAACCCACCATGCATTGCTGAAAAGTGCTCCTGCGATAAGTGCGATAATCGGCATTTTTGCACCGCATGGAATAAATGTTGTAGTCATAATGGTCATTCTGCGGTCACGCTCATTTTCAATAGTACGGCTTGCCATGACTCCGGGAACTCCACAACCTGTGCCGATAAGCATCGGGATAAAGGATTTTCCTGAAAGTCCGAATTTTCTGAAAATTCTGTCCATTACAAATGCAATACGAGCCATATATCCGCATGATTCAAGGAATGCAAGGAAAATAAACAGAACAAGCATCTGCGGAACAAATCCAAGAACTGCTCCAACGCCTGCAACAATACCATCAATGATAAGGCTCTTCAGCCATTCCGCACAGCCAACAGCATCAAGTCCGCTTTCAACAAGAACAGGAACTCCGGGAACCCATACGCCATAATCTTCCGTTGCAGGAATACCTTCCATGGATTCTTCCACCAATGCATTTATGTCATAACCTGCTTCTGCAAGGCTGTCACCATATGAACCAAGAGCTTCATCAAATCCGCCGAAATCAGCTTCTTCAACTGTGCCGAGAATTTCTTCTCCGCCTACAACTCCTGCATCAGCAGCAGACTGTGCCATAGCAAGCAACTCATCTGTAAAAATATTTTCTTCTGCATAAGCGGAAGTCGCTTCTTCATACTCAGAAGAACCTATACCGAACAGATGGAAACCATCTCCGAACAAACCATCATTTGTCCAGTCTGTAACCCATGTTCCAACAGTAGTAACAGAAACAAAATACACAACAAACATTACAACAGCAAAAATCGGAAGTGCAAGAAAACGATTTGTAACTACTTTGTCTATCTTATCGGAAATTGTCATTCCGCCATTGTTTTTCTTTTTAAGACAATCTTTAATAATCGTGCCTATGTAGATGTAACGCTCATTTGTGATAATACTTTCGCTGTCATCGTCCATTTCATTTTCAGCAGAAACAATATCAGCTTCAATATGTGCCTTTTTATCAGCTGAAATATTAATTGTTTCATAAACCTTTTCATCACGCTCAAAAAGCTTGATAGCATACCAACGTTGCTGTTCCTCGGGAATATCATGCAGAACATATTCCTCTATATGTGCGACAGCGTGTTCAACACAACCGCAGAATTTATGCTGAGGTATGGTTTTCACACCCGATTTTGCAGCTTCAACGGCAGCATTTGCAGCTTCATTTATGCCTGTTCCTTTTAATGCAGAAATTTCAACTACTTTACAGCCAAGCTCCTTTGAAAGCTGTTCAATATTTATCTTGTCACCATTTTTGCGTACAACGTCCATCATGTTTATGGCACAAACAACAGGTATTCCAAGCTCAACAAGCTGTGTGGTAAGATAAAGATTACGTTCCAGATTTGTTCCATCAATAATATTAAGTATAGCATCCGGACGTTCGCCGATAAGATAATTTCTTGCCACTACTTCTTCAAGAGTATAAGGTGAAAGAGAGTAAATTCCCGGCAAATCTGTAATGATAACATCTTTGTGACCTTTAAGCCTTCCCTCTTTTTTCTCAACAGTAACTCCGGGCCAGTTTCCTACAAACTGATTTGAACCCGTCAGGGCATTAAAAAGTGTGGTTTTGCCTGCATTCGGATTTCCTGCAAGTGCAATTCTTATTTCCATATCAATAATCCTTTCCAAAAGTTAGATAACGCTAACTTATCTGTAAAAAATTAAACTGTTTCTATCATTTCGGCATCTGATTTTCTGAGTGAAAGTTCATATCCACGAACAGTAACTTCAATAGGGTCACCAAGAGGTGCAGCCTTGCGGATATATATTTCCGTCCCCTTTGTTATACCCATATCCATAATTCTTCGCTTGACTGCTCCCTCACCATTCAGTTTCTTTACTGTAACAGTTGAGCCGATTTTTGCTTCTTTAAGTGTTGACATTGCAAATTCTCCTTTACACCATGATTTTACAAGCCATTTCCTTTGAAACAGCAACTCTTGAATCCTTAACATTAACAATAACGTTTCCGCCTATTTCACTGACAATTGTTACTGTTCCGCCCGCTACAAAGCCTAAATTTTCGAGAAATTTTCTTGTATCCGGATTTCCCCCGACTTTTTTAATAATGTTTTCCTCACCTGTATTTGCAAGTGTAAGCGGCATCATAAATTCACTCCTCTACATTGTTAGGCAAAGCTAACTTATGCACATTGATTAAGGTTAGCTTTCGCTAACCTTAATCATAATACTCTATAATTTGGATTTTGTCAAGTAGTTTTAATATATTTGTACATATATACAGATTTTGTAGTTAGCATCAGGTAACTTTATGTTTAAAATTTACCTTTACTCCGCTTTCAGCTTCAATAATAATCAAAATAACAACCATTAAACATTATCTTTCACCTCATTATAGTCACATTAAATAAGTTATTTCTAAAAAAATAACTGTTGACATCAGCGTTTCTCGGTGATATAATAAAAATATAATATTATTGAAGCAATGGTGCTCCGAAATAAAGAGATAACCATAATTTCATTTTAGCGGAAATGCTCGAAATGAACGGTTTTTATCTTTATTTTCAGAGTGCTTTTTTGCATTATAAGAAGAAAAGATTTACACAATGTGAATTCTACAGAAAAATTTCAGGATTAAAAATAAGGAAATTTCAGAGAGAACAGTTATAAAAACACAGATAAATATTTTAACGTAACAATTTTTCTCTACTTTCGCTATTTCTTATCCACTTTTTAGTATAGCACCAACATCATACAAATTGACATATTATTGATAAGTATGGTATACTAATTAACGTGAGTTCGACAATCAAAAATAAAAGTTTTGGTCAAGCTTTTTCAAAAGCTTGCGGTTTCCAAAGGCAG
>JBJEQS010000014.1:0-4358 GCA_051881875.1 Oscillospiraceae bacterium | reverse complement strand
AAACTATAACGGGCGACCAATGGTCGCCCCTACAAAAATAATCCATCGAACTCACGTTTTTTTAATAATAACATTTTGCATAATACCCGACCGCTTAGATAAAACATAATGCTAAAAACAAATGTGACTGCTTGCCGCAAATAAAAGCGGTCAGAGCTTTTACACTCCAACCGCAATTATTTTTACCATGAAAATGAAAATTTATATTATAGAGGAATTTATTAGCCCCAAGGATTTGTATTTCCGCCTGAACTGCCGGAAGTAAGTTCAGTACCGCCTGAAATTGTTCCGCCTACATAGCAAATCTGAGAGCCTAATTCTGCAATTGATGTTCCTGTGATTGTTCCGCCTGTATAGAATTTGGCACTTGTATATGCATTGCAGCCTGCTGTGAGTGATGTTACACTCTTATCAGCAACAAATGAAACTATAACATTTTCACCGTCAGCAAGAGTTATTCTTGTACCTGCATTTGCAGAGCATGAAGCTGTAACTGTTGAAGCCATTTCGCTTCCACCCATTCCGCCCATGCCGCCTGAGCCTTTATCTATAATGTAAACACCGCCTGAATATGTCTTTGAACCATCACTGTCAAACGGTTCATTACCATTTGATATGAAATATCCGCCGCTGATTGTAATGCTTCCGTTTGAGTCAAATCCGTCATGGTCGCCGTCAGTAGCATTTACAAGAGCAAAGCCGCCATTGAGGTTCATAGAGTAATTACCGCCTGAACCCATGCCGCCGCCAGGATTCCAGCCGCCTGGATTTGTAGTTCCTGAACCATCTGCACCGCCTGCGGCATTATAGCCGTCATCAATTGAGTTTACAATTACTGTACCGCTGTTCTGAGTGATATTTATAGCTTCGATACCTTCGTAGCAGGTTGAGATGAGGATTTTTACATCATCAAATGTATCAGCAGTACCATTTCCGATTGTAAGGTCTGTATCTGAATGACAGGCGTCATCAGCAGAAGCAAGAGTCATATAACCTCCGTAAAGGTTAAGATTTCCTGCACTGTGGATACAGTCATCTGAGGAATCAATATTTATTGTACCGCCGTTAATATCAAGAGTGCCGCCTGATTTAAGACCCTTTGCACTTATATCAGTCTTGTTGGAGTTGCCGTCCTGCATACCTCCGCCCCAGCCGCCTGTGTTTCCTGATGAAACATTTCCGCTGAATGAGCTTCCTTCATATGTTGAAATGTCGATTGTACCGCCGTTTACTGTAAGAGCCTGTTCAGCCTGTAAGCCGTCAGCATATGAATCAATACTCAAAGTACCGCCGTTTACAGTGATATAGCCCTTGCCCTCATCGGTTGTATTTGTGGCTGTTATGCCATCACCCGACTGAGTTGTTATGGTTACTGAGAGATTATCATAAGCTCCTTCAACTGCCAAATCATCAATATTGCCTATTCTTACGGAATCCTTGCCTCTGATACCATCATCAACAGCATTGACGGTAATATTGCCATTATAAATTTTAACATCGTCCTTGCCGACAATACCATCTGCACAGTTACCGTTTACAGTAAGATTTCCCTTGCCTTTAATCTTGAGGTCATCTTTACTGTATATTGCACCGCTGTCTTCATCAGCATTAGTATAGCTTGAGCCGTCTGAAATGACGTTGTCAGTGCCTTTCTTTGCAGTGATTGTACATTCATCGGCAATGCTTGCAATATAAACAGGTGAATTGTTTGAGCTTGCAATATCAACGCCTTCAAGACTGAGTTCAACTGCTCCTGTCGGATATGTTGTTTTGTCAACATCAACGATAATCTGACCATCATCAAGAGTACCTGTTATTGTATATACACCCGGAACTGTGATAGTAGCTGTTGTACCGTCAATTACTACTGTACTTGAAGATGTTTCTATTGAAGTTCCAAGCAATGTGATTGTTGAAGCTTCAGTTTCTGACGGTTCAGTCGGGTCTGTACTCTGATTTGTTACAAGCTGTTTGGCAAGGAATATCGCATCAAATATGTTTACCTCACCACTGCTGTTCATATCAGCATTGAGCATAGCCTGTTCACCAAGTTCACCTGCATTGATGATATATTTTTTCATAAGAACAAAGTCAACAGCATTTACAGCACCATCTTCATTTAAATCTCCTGCAAGAGTATCTGCTGATACTGCCGGAATACTCATGGCTGTGAGCATTGAAAGGGCAGTAAGTCCGCTTATTATCTTTTTCAGATGTTTTTTGCATGATTTCATAAAACCCATCTCCTAAAAATAAATTGTTTAATATAATTTTTTCATATAGTACATATAAGGAATATCGGCTGATTTATATTCCTCGGAGTTACGGCTGAATAACTCTTTGTCTGTACTTCGTTAAGTATAAGATACAATACACAAATGAACAAATTATTAATAAATCGTAAACAGAAATATCATAAATATAAATATTATATAATAAGTTATATAAGCAAACGATTATCAAAAAAAGAGCGTAAAATACTATTTTTTTAATATAATTGGTTATATTTCACATATAACATTTTGGTTAATTATATATTTTTTACATTATTTTTCTTTTTATAAATCAATGTAAGTGTTAAATTTAAGAAAATAACTTTCATAGATTTATCACAATTCACACACACTTTCGATTTTATTTTATATTATACTTTTAAACATAAACTTAACACGGAATTAACATTGGGGATTTGTCAGGATATATTATAAAATCTCCGGTATCCGTAAAAATCAGCTTCTCTATAATATATAATGAAAGGAGGTTGTTGAAAAATGGCTATTAATACTTTCAAAAGAAATGAACTTAAATTTCTGCTGAATGACGAACAGTATAACAGACTTGTTCCTGTAATCCATCAGTATATGAATCCTGATAAATACTGTATAGGCGGAAATGAATACGGAATATACAATGTATACTATGACACAGATGACAATTATCTGATAAGAAACTCTCTTGAAAAACCATACTACAAGGAGAAAATAAGATTAAGAAGCTATTATTCACCGGCTCAGCCCGATGATAAGGTTTTTCTGGAGATAAAAAAGAAAATCGGCGGAATCGTTACAAAAAGACGTGCATCTATGACACTCGCTCAGGCAGAGGCTTTTCTCAATTATGGCGAAAGACCGCCCGAAAGCAGCAAGTTCATACAGAATCAGGTTATGGACGAACTTGTACAGTTTCTGAAAATATACAACGTTCACCCTGCACAGTATATAAGCTATCAGCGTTATGCATTCTTCGGAAAAGAGGATAAGGATTTCCGACTGACTTTCGACAGAAAAATTACTACAAGACGTTATGACCTTACTCTTGCAAATGAAAGCTATGGCAGTCAGATTATTGAGGAAGGACAGCACCTTATGGAAGTAAAAATTATAGGTGCTATGCCGTTATGGCTCGCCCATGCTCTTTCAGAGTTAAAAATTTTCAAAACAAGCTTTTCAAAATACGGTCGTGGATTCAAAGCATATACGCTTGAAAAAATGGCAGATAACGGTCTTTATGTAAATACACGCAGCAAAGATTTTGTCTGTGTAAAATAAAAATCAACAGGAGTGTAAAATAATATGGAAAGTATTTTTGAATCAGTGCTTACAACAGAAGTGCTTACAACCCATCAGGTGATAATCTGCACATTAAGTGCCATAATCCTCGGTTTTATGATATGTCTTACATATATGTTCACACACAGAAAAAGCGGATATACACAGAGTTATGTTCTTACAATGGTTATGCTTCCTGCTATCATTGCCATCATAATCATGCTTGTCGGCAATAACATGGCAAAGGCATTCAGTCTTGCCGGTGCATTCTCACTTATCAGATTCAGAAGTGCCCCCGGTGACCCGGCTGATATTTCATATATCTTCTTCTCACTTGCAGTAGGTCTTGCCTGCGGTATGGGATATGTTGCATTCGGATTCATATTCCTTCTCATACTCGGCGTTATCATGATTTTACTCAATCATTTCAAATTCGGTACGCCTTCAGTAACTCATATGGCTCTTAAAATAACAATTCCTGAAAATCTCAATTATCAGGGTATGTTTGACAGTATTCTCAATGCGAATACTACTTCATGGAATTTAAGACGTGTAAAGACAACTGAATTCGGCAGTCTTTTTGAGCTTATCTATGACATCAATATAAGAAACGATGCAGACCAGAAAAGATTTATGGATTCAATCAGAACTCTTAATGGAAATCTGAATGTAACTCTTGTACTTTCCAGAAATGAAGACAAACTTTATTCATAAAACATTAACTCTTATCTTCTGTCGTACTCATGTTAAATAATGTGAGTTCGATAACCAAAAATAAAAGTTTTGGTCAAGCTTTTTGCGGCGAGTCGC
>JBJEQS010000013.1:0-4385 GCA_051881875.1 Oscillospiraceae bacterium | reverse complement strand
GAACAAGGCAGTACCTCTGTAATACTCTGCAAAAAGCTCAGCAACGGAATGATGCTGTATGTAAATGTTCCGAAATCCGAGATAGACAGAGATGAAAATATGCTCATTCTGCTATGTATTGCATTGACGATACTTATATATTCTGTTTCGCTGATTATTGTACGGAAAAGAACCGCACAGATAGTTTATCCAATTGAAAGATTGACAGAAACAGCAAAAAAATATGCTGAAGGTGACTGGTCTGCTCATTATATTTCCCATACAGATGATGAGATACAGAAACTGTCTGAGGGAATTTATCAAATGGCAAAGAATACTCAGGGTTACATAAATAAACTGAATGGTCTTGCCCGTACAGATGCAATAACAGGTGTCGGAAATAAAACAAGTTACCTCGAAATGATAGAAAACATTAAGAAAAACAGACATGAGCAGTTTGATGAATATGCAATAGTGGCTATGGACCTTAATCTTCTGAAAAAAACAAATGATACTTATGGTCACGAAAGCGGAGATATTCTTATTAAAGAAGCCGCAGGATATATCTGTCGTGTATTCTCTAAAAGTCCTGTATTCAGAACAGGCGGAGATGAGTTTGTTGCTATTATGTATTCAGATGATTATCAGAACAGAGAAAAGCTGATATCGGAATTTGAAAACGGAATGAATTACCCTGTTCCTGAAATCAACGAGATTGTATTGTCAATAGCATTCGGAATGGCATCATCATATGAATGTGATTCCGATTATGACAGCGTATTCAAACTGGCTGATGAAAGAATGTACAAAAAAAAGAAAGAAATGAAATTGAAAAGACAGGATTGAGAGGGAAATTATGAAACGTATTAGTAAGTCACAGATAATGATTCTGATAATTGTATTTTTATGTATGAGCTGCTCAATCCTTATTACATATAGTAAGACAAAAGGATTACTGCGTGACGAATATGAAAATGAACTTCGTGTGGAATCAGAAGTTATTTCCGGAGCAGTTGAAAACAGCTTTCTTCGTCCGATAACTGTTTCTGAAACTATGTCAAAGGACATGATAATGTATAAGATACTGGATATTTCCAGCAAAAAAGATGCCGAAAATGTTGAAGATACTGCAAGTGAATATTTAAACTCAATACGTGACGGATTCGGATATTCGATGGTTTATGCGGTAAGCGACGCATCTAAAGCATATTTCACATATGACGGAATAAGCAGATATATGTCTCCGGACACAGATAATCTGGATTTATGGTATATATCATTTATGGAGAGAGAAACTGACAAGCCGTATCTGCTTGATGTTGATACTGATAAGGTCAATGACTGGGCATTATCTGTTTTTGTCAATACAGCAGTTTACAATAAAAATGGTGAATACATAGGAGTATGCGGTGTTGGTGTGGATATGACTGAACTTCAGAGAATGCTTGAACGCTATGAAAGAATATATGATGTCAAGATAAATCTGATAGATTCAAGAGGACTGATACAGGTCGATACAGATGCATCAGCTATTGAAAATTCTTATGTAAAGATAGACAATCTCGAATCCTATTCGGACGGAGAGTGTTATTATGAAATCAGCAAGGACGTAAGCAGGACTGTATCATACATAGATGACCTTGAATGGTATCTTGTTGTTCAGAATAATAAATCCCTGAGCATTAATGTTTATTCACTGCTTCTTCCGAATATTATATGTATGATTACAGGAATAATTATTATATGTGCAGTATTCCTGAAATCAAAGATTTAATCCTGACAAGGCGGCAGCCGATAAAACTGAAGTGATATTTGATTTGCAAAAATATACTGAAAAATTTAATAAACTTAAAATTTGTTTTTTAAAATGGCATCAGAAATCAAAAACACATACTATGCTCAATTGCGATTACTTAAATTCACGAATATATGATTATCTGATGCCAACTATGTACTGTAAAACGATAAGTGCATCAGCTGAAGTTATTTCGCCGTCATTATCCATATCAGCAAGCGATTTCTGTTCCTCATTAAGATTTATCACATCTGTTACAGCCTGTAATATATTCAGAGCATCATTTGCAGTCAGTTTTCCGTCACCGTCAATATCTCCTGCAATTAAAGTTTCAACAGGAGTGGTTTGAATATCTTTTTCAAAAACTCCGTCATTGTCAGTATCAGCCTTTACACCTATCGTTGCTTCATCAATGGAATAAATAAAAACATTTTGAAAATCAGTTGAAAACCTGATACCTGTCTTTATATCATCATTATTTGCATTTACTGTAATATTATTAAGATTATCGCCTGAAAGTATGAAGCCGTTTTCTGTCTGCTGTAAAACAGTATTTTCAGAATCTGAACCGCTTATGCCCAATGTATACCACGGAATGTCGTAATAATTTTCATTAAATGTCATACTGATTTCAAAATCACCTGAAGCATTCTCAACAGCAGCTACTCCGTCTGGCAGAAATTCCACGGCATTTCCCAAATCAGATTTTATTTTAAATGCACTGTTTTCATATCTCATGGAAACATCTATTTTCGCAGGATTTTCGTCATTTACTTCATATCTGTATCCTGATGAATAATCCTTAAGGAGAATATTTACAGATGAAGCATCATTTGATTCAAGCATTGAATGTGAGAATTTTATTTCATCATCATCAATATTATCACCGGCGGCACCAAAATCATCAGTATCTTTTATTTTAGTGACTTTAAAATTATTATCTGATACAACAGAACTCATAGATGCAATAAAGCTGTCGTATAAATCTGAATTAATTGTACTGAAATTTTCATTTAATGGGAAATATCCGTGAGTATTTATAAGCTTTAAATCAGAAGTAACAAGCGAAATATATCCTCCGTATAGGCTTCCTATATCGTATACAGGTATATACCATTGCCATGAATCAGTATTATAATATAAATTAAATCTTGTATCATAATTTTCTGAATTATTATCATAAATTTTGAAATATCCTGTATATTTAAATCCCTCAATATTTCCCGATTCTTCGCAGTCATCATATGCGACTACTGCATGACCTCCCCACCATGGCTGAACAAAGCAGAAAAGAAGCGGATTTGAAGCATTTTCCGGATTTGCAAAATATTCTTTGACTGAATTGATTTTAACCTGTTCACATTCAAAATCAGTTATATTTCGTGCCTGCTGAATTTCATCTGTTACCTGTGTTAAAAAATAGTAATTTATGAGTGATTTTACATCATCATTTTTATCAGGTGACGGCAAACCATGAATATATTCTGCTCCGGAATACCATTGAGGAACATTGAATACTGAATTTTTAGAAAGAATTGATGTTACAGCCATTCCATAGCATGAACCGCCCCAATCAGAATATCTTAATTCAATGATATATTCCTTTTCGATATTTGTGGACTGATTTAAAAGAATATCTAAATAATCATCTGAAACATAATAATCATCATATCCGAAATACTTATGTGAATTAGTAAAATTCCAGTTATCCTCATTCCATGTAAATTCCTTTTTGTCGGGAACATATGGTTCAGATTCAGCAGTAGTTTCAGTAGTGGTTTCGGAAGTAACTGTTGTTTCCGCTGTAGTTGTCACATTTTCATTATCATTTTCAACTTCAATACAACCGTAATTATATGCAGAAATCATCTCTGTTTCAGAGCCGTCTGCTTCTGTTCTTGAAACAGTTCCATCATCATTAACACTGATGATATATTTTTTTCCTGCTTCGGGATTTCTGATTTTAAATGTAAGAATAAGAAGCTGACCTTCTGCACCTTTATATTCGGAGGTGTAATCAACATTTAATGGTATGGTTGATGTAACATTGTGACCGCCGAAATCGTCCGCATGAATTCCCGAACCATAGCTTACATCAGTAAGCATAATTTCATTTGCATTATAAACAAAATTGAAAACAGCATTATTTATATATGTATCATTATCAAGTTTGAATTCAAGAGTAACTGGTTTTTCTGCTTCGGCAAGACTTATTGTTTTATTTTCAAGTGAAAATTCTGCCAGATTATCAGCATTGTCAAGAAGTGCATTTATCTTTTCGGCGTCATATTTTTCATTTGAAACAGCGTTTATATAATTGCGGTTAAAATAATACAATGATGAACTGCATACGATAAGAGCAGTTAAAAAAGCACATATTTTTTTCATATAAAACTCCACCTTTTGCATTAAAATTCACTGATAAGTCCGATTGTATACTGAAGAATAATCAAAGCATCAAGTGATGTAATTTTTCCATCGCCTGAAACATCTGCAATTTTAGTCTGATTATAATCCAGTGAAATCATTTCCGTTGTTGCCTGAAGAACCATAAGGGCGTCAAGTGATGTTACTGCATTATCACCATTCAAATCGCCCAGCATACCGAATA
>JBJEQS010000012.1:0-4429 GCA_051881875.1 Oscillospiraceae bacterium | reverse complement strand
CTTAAAACCGGAGGCGGCGACTCGCCGCAAAAAGCTTGACCAAAACTTTTATTTTGGGTTGTCGAACTCACGTTAGTTAATTATTCATAAAGCGGATATTTTTCGCAGATAGCTGTTACTCCTGCACGGATTTCATCAGCCTTGTTTTCAAAATCAGTTGCACAGAGATAAATGTATTCTGCAATCTTTTCCATTTCCTCTACGCCAAGACCTCTTGTTGTAACAGCTGGTGTACCGATTCTTATACCGCTTGTTACAAACGGCTTTTCGGGGTCATTATGTATTGCATTCTTGTTGACTGTTATATAAACCTCATCAAGTCTGTGTTCAAGTTCCTTACCTGTAATGCTGAACGGTCTGAGGTCAACAAGCATAAGATGATTGTCTGTACCGCCTGATACAAGATTAAATCCTCTCTTTAAAAGACCATCTGCAAGAGCCTTTGCATTTTCAACGATTTTCTTCTGATATTCCTTGAATTCCGGCTTGAGAGCTTCTCCGAAACATACTGCCTTTGCGGCGATAGTATGCATTAAAGGACCTCCCTGAGTACCTGGGAATATTGCTGAATTTATCTTCTTTGCAAGTGCCTCATCATTTGTAAGGATAAGTCCGCCCCTTGGTCCTCTGAGAGTCTTATGTGTTGTGGTTGTGGTAATATCTGCATATGGAACAGGTGATTCATGTACTCCTGCCGCAACAAGACCTGCAATATGTGCCATATCAACCATGAATAATGCTCCTACAGATTTGGCAATTTCAGAGAGTTTCTTGAAATCAATTGCTCTCGGATATGCACTTGCACCTGCAACTATAAGCTTCGGCTTATGTTCTTCTGCAAGCTTCTGAACTGTATCATAATTAATGGTTTCTGTTTCATCATCAAGACCATATGAAACAAAGTTGAAATATTTACCCGAAAGATTTACAGGTGAACCATGTGTGAGATGTCCGCCGTCAGCAAGGCTCATTCCGAGAACTGTATCGCCCGGCTGGAGCAATGCAAAATATACAGCTGTATTAGCCTGTGCGCCCGAATGTGGCTGAACGTTTGCATATCCTGCACCGAAAAGCTTCTTTGCTCTTTCGATAGCTATTTCTTCAACAACGTCAACACATTCACAGCCGCCATAGTAACGCTTTGACGGATAACCCTCTGCATACTTATTTGTAAGTACAGAACCCATTGCAGCCATTACAGCAGGAGAAACAATGTTTTCACTTGCAATAAGCTCAAGATTTCTTTTCTGTCTTGCAAGTTCTTTCTGCATAGCAGAACCAACTTCTGCGTCAACGCTTTCTACAAAACCAATTGTATCCATTAAGTTTTCGTACATAATAAATAACTCCTTAAAAAATTTTTTCATCACATAACATAACGATATACTAATTATATAACAAAATCATAAAAATTTCAATACAATTATCAATTATTTTCATAAAAATAAAGGGATATTTCTAAAAACAGAAATATCCCTCCATAATATTACATATTCATTATTCTGAAGCTGCCTGCTCTTTTCTTAACTTCTCTGCATCATCATAATCCTTGCTTTTTTCATTAAGATATTTTTCAAGCTCACCTTTATTTTTTGTCACATTCTGATTTATTGTTATATCCTTTATTTCCGTATAATGAACCACATTTCCGGAAGCGTTGTATGATTCAAATTTCATAACTATGCCCGTATTTTTTTCTATATAAAACATGAAATTCGTACTGCTCAGATATTCTCCGTCAGTTTTTCCCTCTATGATTACAACAGGATACCCAAGGAATTCTGTTTCACCTGTAATTTCCCATAAGTCAAAATCTTTCAACAGTCCGAAACAAAGCTCCTGTGATGAAAGACATTCTTTTGCACTTCGGGGTATTCTTGTTCTGTCACCGTAATAATAGCAATTTATTCCGTCCGAATCTGTGCTTATTCTTGCAGAAAAAGGCACTCGATAAAAGTTATCATCTTCATTTTTTACAAATCCTGTATTGTCAATTTCAAATAGTTTTTTATCATTATAGTATTCAGCAGTTATTCCCTTTTCAGCATCATATAAAGATTCATAATACATTTCGCCGTTATTTTCTTCATATCCATATGAAAAATCATCTGATACGCAGAAATAAACATTAGTTCCGTCGGCTGACAATTCATTTGTAATCATGTTTCCCTCTGCACTGTCAAAATAATCATCTGCATTGAGCATACGACTTGCAATATCTTCTTTGTCTGACGTTGGCATTATCGGAGCTTCATCTTCTGTTGCTTCTTCATTCTCAGCTTTATATGCATTATTATATTCTAATTCCAATGTAATCGGAATTACATAATTTTCATCTTTTTCATTTGTATATGAGTCTGTGTATATAATATCCTCAACTCTCACTCTCATTGCAGTCCATTCAAACGGTTCGCTTGCCTCTGCTTGTACGCCCATAACTATTCTATTATAATCGCATACTCCTCCCTCTGCATCATAAGTATCATTTTCATTTTGTATTTCAATTTCATTGCCGTATTCATCAAAAAAGCTGAAAGATACATTGCATGGTGTATAAAATCCATTTTTTAAATCTTTATCAGTATACTGTGCATTTATTGAATGTATACTGAATTCAAAAATAGAATCAGATATTCTGTTCAGCTCGTATTCTGCTTCAATTTCATTTCCTGATGATTCATCAAACAATCTGCATGAAATACGTTCTTTAATTTTTTCTCTGCTTTCATCAATAGAATTTCTGACTTCCTCTGTGGACTCAAGGACTATATCTGCGATTTCAGAAAATGTATCCGGTTCAAGCATATAATATTTTACTTCTTCTTTCTGCTTGATAGTGAGATAACTAGGTTTTCCTGCTGACATAACGATAATTTCCATATCATCTGAAATCTGAAAAACTATCTGATTAGGAGCAGAATAGTCGCCATTTTCACCATCTTCATTTGTATATACATATGGAAACTCATTTGTACTGCCACATTTTCCCCAGATTTCTACATATCCATTTGATATATAGTCGCTTTTGAGAGCTTCTCTGCAATTTTTTCTCAGAATTTCAATTATCTCCGAACATTTTTCTTTACTCTCGATATAAAATCTGTCCTCGGGTTCTATATAATCTTTTCTGTCTTCAAAATCAAATTCCTTAGCACAACTGTAAATAAGTGTATCGCTGTAGCCGTCATATATTCCCTCGATACTGTAATTTATATAGTCGCTTTTGCTCTCAAAAAAATAATCGCACTTGTTTTCATCATCATAAAACAATGCTTTGAATGACATTCTGTCAGGTATCTGAATATCAGGCAGTTCAACATTATTCTGATTTACAATCTCTGTTTCTATCATTGTATTCTGATGTATAATATTTGTTTCTGCTGTTTCCGATGGCGATGCAACGGAATTACTATAGTATCTGCTGTAAATCATAGCACCTGAAACAACCGCCACTGAAAATATACAAGCCGCTGCTGTTCTAATAAATATATTTCTCTTAACCATAATTTCCACACCGGAAACAACATTATCCTCATTTTTCGGCAATGCGGGTTTTATCTCTGTCTTTTTCGCATAATTCATATCCGAATGAGAAAGCTTTTCAAGCATTGTATCAATATCCTTTCTGTTCATTCCTCAAACCTCCTTCTGATAATCTCCTTTGCCTTGTTAAGTCTTGATTTTACAGTGCCTACAGGTATTTTAAGAATTTTTGCAGTATCCTTTTCCGAGTAATCATTGAAATATCTCAATGATATTACAGTTCTGTATTTTTCGGGCAGTTCCTTTATATACCCCATAAGCTCCATATACTTTTCATGCGAATGTTCCTTGTCGGGAATTGATGATATGAAATTTTCATGCTCTTCAATAGTGTTGAAATGAATTCTTTTTCTGTAATCACTGCTTTTGCATAAATCTTTGTATGTATTTATACATATCCTGTAAAGCCATTTGTCAAAAGACTGATACGGCTTGTACTTATCATAGAAACGCATAGCCTTGAGCCATGTTTCCTGATACAAGTCATCAGGACATATTTTATCGCTGCATAAAAGTACACATAATCTTGTAAGAGAGGCACTGTAGCTGTTTATGTATTCCTCGAATATTTTATTATCCAAATTTCTGTATCACCTCATTCTGAAAGCTTTCACTATATATAACGATTATCAGAATGTAAAAGTTCACCGATTGCCGAAAAATTATGTCAAAATGGTCGAACCACAAGAAAAAAGTTATAAGTAAATAAAGCAACGAAACTAAAAGTTTTTGCCCAGCTTTTTTCAAAAAGCTGGCGGTTTCCAAAGGCAGAGCCTTTGGTCGCTCGAATGAGCGAAATGGGGGTGTGGGGGCTTGCCCCCGCCCTTCAATCGTTCAAAAAAGTTTTTTGGCAACCTTTTTATAAAAAAAGGTTGGGCGGCTGAAA
>JBJEQS010000011.1:0-4433 GCA_051881875.1 Oscillospiraceae bacterium | reverse complement strand
GACTGGCGAATATAGTTCGCCATTACAAAATAAATCTATCGAACTCACGTTATAATAAAGTGAGTTCGATGACCAAGCGGTCGAGTAGTAACAAACTGCACCAATAAAGTAAAATCCGAAAGAAAAAGTTTTTGCACAGCTTTTTTCAAAAAGCTGGTAAAAAGGAGGTAATTAAAATGTCATTGTCTTACATCATAATGTGCCAGTCTGTCATAATGCTCCTGCTTATATTAACAGGTATAATATGCTTTCGTACAGGCATTATCAGTAAGGATACAGGCAAGGAGCTTTCGGCTCTCGTTCTTAAAATTGTAAATCCTGCTGTAATCCTTTCAAGCTTCATGATAGAATTCCGAAGCAGCCTGATAAAAAATCTTATCATTGCCGAAATTCTCTCCATTGCCGCATACCTTATTATGATGCTCGTTTCATACATCGTTCTGCGGAATAAAAATAATTCCCGCAAGGATATTGATATTGAACGCTTTTCATGTATCTATTCCAACTGCGGATTTATGGGAATACCTCTTGTAAATGCTCTTTTCGGAGATGAGGGAGTGTTCTATCTGACCGCATTTATAGCAACATTCAATCTCATTGTATGGACTCATGGACTGATACAGATTTCAGGAGTAAGGGATTTCAAATCCATAAAAAAAGCACTGCTCTCCCCTGCGGTAATATCAATTGTACTCGGACTTATCATATTCATTGCACAGATAAAACTTCCCGAAATTATATGTACTGCCATCAAGGATATCGGAAATATGAATACACCTCTTGCGATGATTACAGCAGGTATTACAATCGCACAGGCCGATATTTTCAAGGCATTGAAAAAAACTCGTATTTATTTTATCGCATTTATAAAGCTTATACTTCTTCCAATGGTTCTTATACTTGCTATGAAACCTCTGCACCTTGATGAAATTGTCACAATGACGGTTATAATAGCGGCAGCAGCACCATCAGCCGCCATGTGTACACTGTTTGCTCTGCAATATAATAAAAATTCTCTCTATGCTTCCGAAATATTCGCAATTACAACAATACTGTCAATAGCCACGCTTCCTCTGACAGTTATTGCCTATGGAGCACTGCCTTTATAAGAATTAATCAGATAAAACTGTCAAACCTAAAATCAGGAGTGTAAAATAATATGTGTGCATTTTCAGAATATAATCCTGTTGCTGTTACTGTATATTTCTTATCTGTAATTATCATAACAATGTTCTGTATGAACCCTGTTTTAAGCGTAATTTCGCTTATCGGTGCATGGCTTTTTTACTGCATAAAAAATAAAGGCGGAAAATTCCGCACATATATGGGATTCATACTGATTTTTCTAATAATGTCGCTTATAAATCCGCTTGTTTCGCATAATGGTGTTACCGTACTTCTTGTAATCAATGACAATCCGATAACATACGAGGCTCTTATGTACGGAATATCAACGTCAATTTCGGTAATATCGTCAATATGCTGGTTCGGATTATTTTCGCAGATTATGACAAGCGATAAGCTTCTCTATGTATTAAGCCGTTTTTCATCAAATCAGGCTCTTGTCGTTTCAATGGCTGTGAGATATACAAGCCTTTTCAAAAAACAGCTTCATCATATTGAATGTACTCAGAAGGCTCTTGGAATATATCGGGAGGATAATATACTCGATTCTATAAAGGCTCGTATTCAGATATTTTCTGTAATGATTACATGGGCATTGGAAAACGGCATAACTACTGCTGACAGCATGGCGGCAAGGGGTTACGGTATCGGAAAAAGAAGCAGTTTTTCAAATTTCGGATTTTTTAAGCATGATGTTTTCATTATAATATCAAGCATATCGCTTTCAGCTGTAATATTTGCTGTAAAATTTTCCGCTACGCTTGATTTTCAGTTCTATCCCGAAATAATATCAGCAGAATTAAATATAAAATCGCTGACCGCTTACATTTCATACACAATACTTGTATTACTTCCTTCATTAAATCAGGCAAAGGAGTTTTTTAAATGGAAATACTTGATGTCAAAAATCTAAGCTTCAGATATGCCATGAATGATGATTATTCTGTAAATAATGTTTCATTTACTGTAAATCATGGCGATTTTATCACCATATGCGGTGCGAACGGAAGCGGAAAATCCACTCTTTTGCGAATGATGAAGCGTGAATTAACTCCGAACGGCGATAAATCAGGTCAGATTTTATTCAGAAATATTCCTCTTGAAAATCTCAGCGATATGCAGTCAGCCTGCTCAATCGGTTTTGTAATGCAAAATCCCGAACAGCAGATTGTCACCGATAAGGTATGGCATGAACTCGCATTCGGTCTGGAAAATATGAATATCCCTGAAGCAGAAGCGGCAAAACGCATTGCTGAAATGGTCTGCTATTTCGGGATTGAGGACTGGTATGAAAATGATGTATCCGAATTATCAGGAGGTCAGAAACAGCTTCTCAACCTTGCCGCTGTAATGGTTATGAAGCCCGATATACTCATACTTGATGAACCAACCTCACAGTTAGACCCTATTGCCGCCTCGGATTTCATATCAGCACTGAAAAAACTTAATACAGAATTATCCTTCACCATAATAATAGCTGAACATATGCTGGAAGAACTCATTCCAATATCAGATAAGCTGATGATTATGGAAAACGGCTCTCTTACTGAATATGACTCTCCCGAAAATATCATTCCAAGGCTTGTAAACCGCCCCGAATTAATCAGTTGTATGCCTGCACCTGCAAGACTTTGCAGTATGCTGTCATACAAGGGAAAATATCCGATTACCATAAAAGACGGCAGACGTTTCATATATGACAATTATTCCTGCCGTATAAAATCAATTCAGCATGAAAAATATACTCATTCGGATAATCCTGCCCTTGAATTTAAAAATGTATTTTTCAGATATGAACGCAGTTCACCCGATATACTCAGAAATTTCAATCTGACTGTATATGAAAATGAAATTTTCTTTATACTCGGCGGAAACGGTTCGGGAAAATCAACTGCATTATGCACCGCTTCTGCAATATATAAAATTTACAGCGGATATATAAAAGTTTTCGGAAAAAAATTAAAGGATTATAAAAACAATTCCCTTTATAAAAACTGTCTTGCAATGCTCCCACAGAATGTTCAGACCATGTTTCTGAAAAATACTGTTCTTGAGGAACTTGAGAGCGATATGAATTTTATAAATTCCCTGCCTTATGATATATCTCATCTGCTCCATAAACACCCCTATGATATATCAGGCGGTGAACAGCAGCTTATCGCTCTTGCAAAGGTTCTTAAACTCAATCCGTCAATACTTCTGCTTGATGAGGCTTCAAAGGGACTTGATGCGAATTCCAAGATAAAGCTTGCTGACATCATAAAGAAATTAAAGCAATCAGGCATAACTATTATTGCGGTAAGTCATGATACAGAATTTGCCGCATTATGTGCTGACAGATGCGGATTATTATTTCATGGAGAAATTGTATCATGCAGTACTCCCGATAAATTCTTTTCGGAAAACACTTTCTATACAACATCAGCAAGCCGCATGACAAGGGATTATTATGATTATGCAGTAACTATTGATGATGTCGCTGAATTATGCAGAATTAACGGATTAAAGGAAGATTTAAAATAATGATATTCATAAAAAATAAAAAAATCAGGAATATTATCAAAATAGCCGTTCCGTTTATAATAATTCCGCTGATTGTAGCTATGGGGGCTTTGGTATTTGATGCAAAAAAACATATTTTCATATCGCTTGCCATAGCTTTTATGACGCTTATATTTTTCATGGCGGGATTTGATAAAAAGGCAAAAAGCACAAGAAAAACAGTTATTGTCGCAATTATGACTGCTTTATGCGTTGTCGGCAGATTTATCCCTTTCTTTAAGCCTGTAACTGCCATTGCAACCATATCTGCCATATATCTCGGAAGTGAAGCCGGTTTTCTTATAGGTGCATATTCAGCGATACTCTCAAATATATATTTTGGTCAAGGTCCATGGACTCCGTTTCAGATGCTTTCCTGCGGTATGATTGGACTTATTGCCGGATTGCTTTCAGAGCCACTCAAAAAAAATAAAATATTTCTTATGATATACGGAATACTTTCGGGAATTGCATATTCATTTATTATGGATATATGGACTGTCTTATGGTATAATGACAGCTTTGATTTTTCATTATATCTTATGGCACTCGGAACGGCTGTACCGTATACCATACTTTATTCGGTATCAAATTTCATCTTTTTATGGATTATGGCAAAGCCATTTGGGGATAAGCTTGAACGCATAAAATTGAAATACGGCATATAGCGGCAAGCCGACAGATAAAAATGTTATAAGCAAATAAAGCAACAAAACTAAAAGTTTTTGCCCAGCTTTTTTCAAAAAGCTGGCGGATTCCAAAGGCAG
>JBJEQS010000010.1:0-4440 GCA_051881875.1 Oscillospiraceae bacterium | reverse complement strand
ATGGCGTTCAAAAAAGTTTTTTGTCAAACTTTTTCCAAAAAAAGTTTGTGCGAACAAAGTTCGCAGAATTGCTGATATGAAATATCAGCAAACGGGTGACCGGTGGTCGCCCCTACAGAAATTAAACCATCGAACTCACGTTACTTATAACAGTTTATCTTATGGCTCGACCGTTTGCAATGCAATGGAGATGGCAACTTGCCGCTTTTTTCAAAAGGACTTGATTTTTTAAGTATATTATGCTATACTGTATTTATAATACCCGATTATGTCTTTTAGTAGAATTTGGAAGGAGAATTTTTTTAATGAGTACCATCGAAATCGTATTCGGCGTTCTGCTTATAATCACCTGCATTATCGTTATCATACTCTGTATGATGCAGGATACAAAATCACAGGATAGCATGACTTCTGCTATCACAGGTGCTTCAAGCGATTCATTCTATGGCAAAAACACCGGAAGAACAAAAGAGGCTATGCTTATAAAAACCACAAGAGTTTTTGCTATAATCCTTTTTGTTATAACTCTTGCTTCAACAGTTGTACCCGTTATCGTGGACAAGCTTTCCTGATAACATCTGAGTCCGGAAGTATGATTTTTTAACATGGCAGTTCTTGTAAAAACTGTCATGTTTTTTTTATCGGATTATGTAAAGTATATTATATATGAGGTGAATTTTAATGAACGAAAAAAATACTATAAGAACCTATAAAAATAAAATACTCGTTTTCCTAAATAAATCAGGAAAAAAACCTGTGCAGTTTAAAGAACTTGCCGCAAAATGCCGTTCCAAAAAAAGCGGTCAGAAGGAATTCGCTCAGGCAATGCAGGAATTAACGGAAACAGGTATGATATTTGAACGAAAACGTGGCTTTGTACTTTCTGCAATACTCGGATACTTTCCGGCTAAAATTTCAAGAATCAACAAGACTTTCGGATTTGCCAGACGAAATGATGATAACTCGGAAATATTTATTCCGGGTAAATTCCTTATGGGTGCATTGCCCGATGATGATGTACTGATAAGGCTTATTCCATCACGCACCGGCTCTCCGGAGGGTGAGGTCGTTGCAGTCCTTAAAGAAAATAATCAGCGTATATCCGGTATGGTTGTGGAATATGACGGCGAATTCTATATCCGTCCGGATACAATGAGCAATAACCATATAAAGCTTGTAAGGCAGGGAAATGTTGTATACCGTGCAGGCGATAAGATACTCGCTGAAATAATAAAGCGTGGCTCAAGACATTCAGAACATATCGCAAGGGCATTGCTGAGCTTCGGCAGTTCGGATATGGCAGCAAGCTGTGCCGCCGCAATACTCACAATGCATGGCATTGAAACTGCTTTCCCTGAAAAGGTTGAGAGAGATGCCGATAAAATCGCAGAAGCAGGTATTTCCGCTGAGGATATGAAAAATCGTCTTGATTTGCGTGATATGCCTGTATTTACCATAGACAGTGCTGAATCCAAAGACCTTGATGATGCTGTTTCAATCGTTAAAATCAAGAACGGATATATGCTCGGAGTCCATATCGCTGATGTATCAAACTATGTAAAGGGAAACAGCGACCTCGATAAAGAAGCATTAAAGCGTGGCACAAGCGTATATTATGCAGATAAGGTTGTGCCTATGCTCCCGAAATCACTTTCAAACGGCATATGCTCTCTCAATCCCGATGAGGACAGGCTCACTTTTTCCGCAATTATGAAAATATCATCTGACGGAAAACTCCTTGAATACACATTCAGAAAAAGCGTTATCCGTTCAAGAGTAAAGGGAGTATATTCCGAAATAAATAAAATACTTGATAATACCGCTGATGACAGCATAAAGGATAAATATGCAGAGGTAACCGATGAGATTTTTCTTATGAAGGAACTTGCGGATATACTGACAGCCGGCAAGGAAAAAAGAGGTGCTCCGCAGATTGAAACCTCCGAGAGTAAAATCATAATCGGTGAAAATGGTCTTTGCTGTGATGTTGTACCACGAACAAGGGGGGCAAGTGAGATAATCATTGAGGAATTCATGCTTATGGCTAATGAATCCGCCGCCAAACTCGCCAAGGAAAAAAATATACCGTTTGTATACCGAGTGCATGAAAGTCCTGACGAATCAAGGATTGATAATCTGAAGCAGGTGCTTGACCGCATGAACATTGAATATCCAGACTTTACAAATCCAAAGCCGGCACATTTTTCAAAAATTCTGAAGGATTCATATGAAAGCAGTGCATATCCTGTTGTCAATATGATGGTTCTGCGGGCAATGGCTAAGGCTAAGTATATGAACAAGCCGCTTGGACATTTCGGACTTGCTCTTGATGACTATGCACATTTTACATCACCTATAAGAAGATACCCCGACCTTGCAATTCACCGCATACTAAGCGACCTTATTGACGGCAAGGACGGCGACTGGCTTACAAAGAGATATGAGTCATTCTCGGTCAATGCATCTGAACGCTCCACAAATGCCGAAGTAAAGGCTATGACTGTTGAGCGTGAATGTGAGGACTGTTACAAGGCTGAATATATGCAGTCAAAAACCGGTGAGGAATTTGATGGTATCATAACAAGTGTATCGGAATTCGGATTTTATGTTGAGCTTGCAAATACAGTTGAGGGACTTGTCCATGTTAATTCAATGCCTGAATGTCGTTTTGACTATGATGGAATGATATGCCTTACAGATGAAATAACGAAAACAACCTTTATGACCGGTGACAGGGTAAGAGTATGCTGTGTCCGTGCAGATGTAAACAGCGGAAATGTTGATTTCAATTTTGTGAAAAAACTTTGACGGCAAGTTGCCGCCTCCGGTTTTAAGTATTTTGTTTTATCCAAGCGGTCGTGTAGCTACAGAATGTTATTATTAAGCTTAAAACGAAAGCAAAAGTTTTTTGCCCAGCTTTTTTTCAAAAAAGCTGGAAAGTTTGGGCGGCTTTCAGCCGCCTGATGAAATTTTCAGTAAACCATAACGGGCGACCATTGGTAGCCCCTGCAAAAATAACCATCAACTCCACATTACATTATGCCTGATTTTCATGCATCTTTTCATATAGTATACCATATACAATTGACATAAGCGGTATGCCTACAATCATTCCGGTAATGCCATAAAGTCTGCCGCCTATGGTGACAGCCGCAAGCACCCATAATGCCGGAAGTCCTACAGAATTCCCCACAACTCTCGGATATATCAGATTGCTTTCAAGCTGCTGTAAAACTATGATGAATACAACGAACCATACCGCTTTTATCGGCTCATCAAGAAGAAGTATGAATGCACATGGAATTGTTGCAAATATCGGTCCTGCGATTGGGATAATGTTTGTGATGCCGATTATTATGCTTATCATCAGCGAATATTTGAATCCGAATATATTCATGCCTATAAAGCATAGTACGCCTACTATGAGGGATTCTGTCAGCTGACCGCTTATAAAATTGGAGAATGATATATTTGCAATTTTCAGACAGTGCATTATTTTATTATACATATTTTTGCTGAATATCCTTTTCAGCAGAAAATCCGCCTGTTTTTGCAGATTTTTCTTATCTGAAAGGATATATACCGAAAGCACCATTCCTACAAAAAAATCAATTATTCCCGAAAAAATATCCGCTGTAAGACTGAATGTTTTTTTGATAATGTCGGGGAAATATCCCGATATAGTTCCGATATTATCCAGTATATCAAGCTCCTTTATCCAGTCATACTGCAAATAACCCGAAAGCGTATCGATAATATTTCTGAAATTCTGATAATATGTGTCAAAGCTTGATGCAAATACTGTTATGTTGCTTATAAGCTGCGGAACAATTATTCCGACTATTGCACCGAGTATGAGCAGAGTTATGAGATATACTGCCATTACAGAGGTTTTAAGCGGCTTTTCGGAAACTGTCCTGCCTTTTCGCATATAAATATTTTTCAGAAAGCAATCTGTTTTTTCAAGCGGCTTGTTCAGTACAAATGCGATAATACAGCCTGCTGTAATCGGTCTGAGAGTTGCCACAATATAACGCAGAACCGCAAAAAATCCCTCATAACGCAATATTATAAATGCGGCTATTATCAGCATTATGCCGCTTAAAACTATGGTTCGGAATAATTTTCTGTCCATAAATAAAAATACCTCTTTGTTATATCTTAACGTAAATTCGATAAATAAAAGACTTATCAAATCACCGGCAAGTTGCCGTCTCCGGTTTTAAAGCGGTCGGGTAGGTAAAAAAATGCACCATAAAGCAAAATCCGAAAGAAAAAGTTTTTGCCCAGCTTTTTTCAAAAAGCTGGTGGTTTCCAAAGGCAAAGCCTTTGGTCGCTCGAATGAGCGAAACGGGGGTGTGGGGGCAGAGCCCCCGCCCTTCAATGCGTTCAAAAAAGTTTTTTGTCAAACTTTTTCCAAAAAAAGTTTGTGCGAACGCA
>JBJEQS010000009.1:0-4459 GCA_051881875.1 Oscillospiraceae bacterium | reverse complement strand
CAGGTGCTGTTATATCTGCATCTACCGGTGTTTCTGAAACTGATACATTTTCTATCAGCTTTAAGATTTCATCTGTTTCACAATCTACATACTCAGGAACTACTGCCTGCATTACCTTTGCTATAATCTGCTTTGATGACATTATCCTTTTACAGCAGCTGTCAAGGTCCGGTGTATTTCCATCACTCGTAGCAGAATCAATCATATCCGCTTCGTATGTCTGCATTGGTATCAGCTCTCTCCCTTTTCATTATAAATATTATACCACACAGCTATTAAAAATGCAACCAAAAAATCCTCATGCCGAAAACAAAATCAGCATGAGGATTTACTTATATTATATTCCCATACAAGTCAGACGCTTTTGGTGGCATATCAATATAATAGAATGGTGACTTATCACATTTATTTTTTCACCTGTGATTCATTTAATCTAAACAATTTTCTTTTGTAAGATGTAGATTTATTATTCAGCACCTTGATAATATCCATACCGCTTACAGCAATTTCCTGTAATTCATGAGTTGTTGTCTGCTGTTTCATCAGAGAATGGATAAATATATTTCTCTTATTTTTCCATTCATATATACTTTCTATAAGTTCATCTGATATGTAATTTCTCAGCAATCCTTTTTTCTCTCTTGTCATTTCTTCAATCTTGCTTAATTTTTTTTCGATTTTATTATGTCTTTTCGGATTGAAATTTCCGCTATGGACAAGAATTGATTCAAGCCTGTCTTCTATAACTGCATACTCTATAAAAATCGCCTCAAGGTAAAATTCTTCTTTTATTGCTTTTTTAAGCCTTGACATTTGCGTTTTATAATTTTCATATTTCTGCATATTATCAATTGTCTGATTTACTTCCATTTTTCTTATCCTCTTTTACGTCAAAAAAATTTTAGTCCCTTGATGTTTTAATATTTGTCCAGCCTGAAACATCGCATTGACCATCATCATTATTACCAACAGCAACTACTGTTCCGTCTGCTTTTAAGCCTACTGTATGAAAAGAACCTGCTGAAACTGCAACTATATCTGTCCAGTCTGAAAGACCCTTATTATTATCACCAACAGCAACTACTGTTCCGTCTGCTTTTAAACCTACTGTATGATCCCAGCCTGCTGAAACCGCAACTATATCTGTCCAACCTGAAACATCTGTCCAATCTGAAACATCTGTCCAATTTGAAACATCACTCTGATCATAATAATCCTCAATAGCAACTACTGTTCCGTCTGCTTTTAAGCCTACTGCATGATAGCTGCCTGCTGAAACTGCAACTATATCTGTCCAGTTTGAAACATCACACTGACCGTCATCATTCTCACCAACAACAACTACTGTTCCATCTGCTTTTAAGCCTACTGTATGATATCTGCCTGCTGAAACTGCAACTATATCTGTCCAGTTTGAAACATCACACTGACCGTCATCATTCTCACCAACAGCAACTACTGTTCCATCTGCTTTTAAGCCTACCGTATGCTTATCGCCTGTTGAAACTGCAACTATATCTGTCCAGTCTGAAACATCACACTGACCGTCATCATTCTCACCAACAGCAACTACTGTTCCATCTGCTTTTAAGCCTACTGTATGAGCATAGCCTGCTGAAATTATATTTTTTGGAAGTATTTCTCTTTTCATTTCTAAAATCATATTATTTGAATCTTTATAATTACTTAACTCTCCAAATACATCAACCGCTTCATCATATGAGCCATTCTCTATAAGTTCAAGACCATGCTTATACTTATTTGCAGGTACAATAATATTGTTATATAACAAACCAGCCACTATACATACAGCAACTGCTCCGATTGCAGCAGAAATTGTAATTATTTTCTTTTTAGCAGCCTTTTGCACTGTAATTCTGCGTTCTTCTGCTATACGTTTTTCTTCAGCACGTTTATTTTCAAATTCTTCTATTCTGCTTTTACATTTTTCAATCATTTCGGCTGAATCTCTATAATCTGATATTCCAGTAAATATTTCAACAGCTTTTTTTAATGATTCTATTGAATCATTATTGAACTCTGTCATTGCTGAGTTATATTTTATTTCTTTTAATTTAGCTTTGCACTTTTCAAGCACTTCAGCAGAATCCTTATAGCCCGATATTTCAGTAAATATTGCAAGAGCACTTTCACATGATTGTATTGTATTATTTCTGAAATAGTTGCTTGCAGAAATATATTTTATTTCTTTTATTGCAGTTTCTGCTTTTTCTGCCAGCTGTTCGGAATCTTTATAACCTGATAATTCTCTGAATTTTTCGGCAGCATCTTTTTGTATTCATTTTCATTAGTGGATTTTTCCAAAGCATTACAAGCTATATTATATTTTATTAACTGCGGATATTCAAGCAATTCATTTTTTAAATCGCCCTGTGCAAATCTCAACGCTTTCTGATAATTTGCATTGTCATCAAATGGTACAATACTTTTCTTCATATCTTCCCTTTTATGAATCTTCATTTCAGACATAAGCTTCCCAAGATAAGCATCTGCACATTCCGGCTCTATATCCAGCACTTTTTCACTGTATTCATTTGCACTTGCCCAGTCGCCATCTTCAAGGAACATAAACATTCTTTTGAGAATCGGCTCAACATTGCTGTTTGATGATGCGGCTACTGTTTCCCTTACAACTGTCTGCTTCGGTTCATCAGGTTTCGCAATTTTCTTTATGCCACGAATCAAATCCTGCATAAATCCAAGTTTTGACATATCCTGTGACTGAAACATTGATAAAGCGTCAGGCAAATCATACGGGTCCATATCCTTATATGCCGGAATAAGTGTTCTTGACCTGTCCTCCTGCATAATCATAAGGTATCTGCTCCACTCATTCTTTACCCATACAGCATTAAAATATTCAGCCTTTGTGCCGACTACTACCATTACTTTTGCACTGTTGAGTGCGGCAAATATATACGGCTCATACGCTGTTCCGAGCTTATCCTCAAGAGTAATTCTTGAAAAGAATACCTTAAATCCCTCCTGTGTAAGCTGATAATAAAGCTCCTGAGCAAGAACGCTGTCTGCTGTACGTCTGCCGTTTTCATCTGTTTCCTTATAGCATATAAATACATCAAACGGTTCTTCCTTGTTGGATATTTCAAGTATTCCTTTCTGTATGCTGTCTATGTATTTTGCTTCTTCTTCATATACTGCTCTCTGGGAAATATCTGCATTATTCAAAGCGGAAATATAATCGGCATCATCAAAAATACTCTTGAACTGTGTTCTGTGACAGGTTGCTATTTTCTTCTTTGTCAGCGGGTCATCAACATATTCAATACCATAACGGCAAAGAACCATTGACCAGTATATTTCAGCGTCATCATTATTCTGATTAAGCAGACGCTCATATATTTCCATTGCCTTATCAAATTCACACTGCTGACGGAAATGGTTTGCCCTGTTTATCATATTCAGATTCTGTTCATTATCTGTTTTCGGCAATGTCTGCATTGTTCCGCAGTATTCACATTCGCATACTGTCATTCCCTCATTTATTTCCAGTGTGCCTCCGCACATTTTACATTTATATATTGACATAATACTAAAATTCCTTCATATCATTTTAAAATTTTACACTTATTATTTCTTTCATTGATGAGTATTTCCGTTTCATTTACAATTGATTTGACATTTTCAAATTCATCATTGCTTACTGCTTTTTTTAGCTCTGCAAATTTAATAGTAATCTGTGACTCTATGCCTGCAAGTGCTTCATTGCTCGCAGGGTCGGAATATCTAACTCTTTCATATATTTTTTTACATTCAGATTTTACATTTTCTGATTTTGCCATTGCTATAAGACCATCAGCATCAATCGTCAGTGATTTTATAAACAATGTATTTGCCTTTATCTTATCATCTATGCCGGAAACAATATCTCCTGCCGCAGACGCCTTGATTACAGCTAATATATTTCCTACAAGAATTAAAAGGCATATTACTCCACCAAGCCAGTTCGGAAATGATGGTATAATCATAAATGCCGAACCAAATATAAGCATTGTTACAATTCCTGTATAACTTATTGAAATAAGTGGTATATTATAGAAAAATTTCTTTGTATTCTCTGTTTTGAATGCATTATATGTACACAATATATTTCCTATGAAAGCAAGTGTTATAAATATATAACCCGACCAGAATGCTCCCCCGAATTTATTAAGTCCATTTATCTCAGACGGGGTTATAAAGCATATAATCTGAAATACTGCAAACATAACCGCCCATACAGCAAAATATTTTTTAAATGTTCCATTCATTTTAAATATCCCCCTTTAGATTTTCTGACCGCATTCAAGACAGAATTTTGCTCCGTCAGGAAGTTCTGCTCCGCAATTAGGACAAGCAGTAACAAACTTATGACCGCATTCAAGGCAGAATTTTCCCTTTGCAACTGTTTTTCCACAATCAGGACATATTATCATTCCAT
>JBJEQS010000008.1:0-4461 GCA_051881875.1 Oscillospiraceae bacterium | reverse complement strand
GCAAAATTTGCTGATATGAAATATCAGCAAATGGGCGACCAATGGTCGCCCCTGCAAAAATAAGAAAATCCTATTATTTTTCAGCTTAATATTTTTCTGTCGAATTTGCGTTAAAATAGGCTGTTTTATGGATTAATTATACAACATAAAAAATATTTGTCAAGCTTTTGCAGAAAATATCTCCTGATATTATAATCCGGCATGGGCTGACTTTTTTCACCCATGCCGGATTAATCATCGTTTTTTAATACCAGTCGTTAAACCATTCATTCGTTTTGCTTTTAATGCTTTCGCCTTTGGTTTTAAGATATTCATTTGCACCTGCAACCGAAATAAGCAATATACCTGCCATAAGCAGATAAAGCCACCACTGAATAGAAAACCAGAAATCCCTTGTCATATAAAATACAATAAAAATAACTGTTGCCGATGAAAGTATAAACCATTTCTTTCTTTTTTTCATAAATGAGAATATCATCATTACAATACCCGCTGATATGAGTATCTCAGCATCAATGAGTTGTCTGTAGATGAATATTTCATATATAAGATATACAATGCTTATAATCGCAACTGCAAAGGTAATTTTATTTACTCTTTTTTCATAACCTTTCCATATTTTTTTGAGTGCAAGACAATACAGTATTCCAAGAGTTATGTAAAATTCTGTACGAAGATAAGGCGGTATATCAATCCATTCCTGACAGGCAACAGCCTGTGCAAAAATAATTAATGCACATGAAATATGAATTCTGTTTATTATAACCTGATTATTCTTTCGGATATATACTGCAACATATATTGCTGCAAGAAACCAGCCTACAGATGTCCATTTAGTCAGGTCTTCCTTTCCGCAAAGACTTATCCATATAATAACAAGCGGAAATACAGCGGAAAGATATACAAGCCATGGCTTGCATACAGGTTTTACAACAGCTTTGGTATAAAGTCTGTTATTTATGAAATTTCCTGCCGCAACTGATATACAGAATGATGCTGTCATTGCCGGAACAAGTTTGTAATAATCATTTAAATAGTTCTCATATGCAAACATGAACATGAAAAAATAAAGCATTGCTGATGAAACAAATCCATAGAAACTGCTTCCCTTGTATGTATATGAGTATATATACAGCACAATGCAGATAAACATTAAACCAATAATCTGATAATTATTATCAATGAAGAATGCAGCTGTAATAATCGAAAGAATAATAAGTATTCCGGCTGATGTATATAACGGCGTATTGAAGAAATTATCCCTGTTTTTCAGCATGAGAACAATCTGAGCCGCCATCATTACAAAACCAATTGCCAGCATCGGAATATAAATATCAATGGCTGTTTTGTCATATGTAAACAGCAGAACCTCAAATATAAAATATGCAGCTGAAGTATATGTATAAAACAATGCCTGATTATCCATCTTATAATCAAGTGAAGTTCTTATCCTTACCGCACAAAATACAGAAGTTATAAGAAAATAAGGAAAATTGACATCAGGAATATTGTAGAACGCAATGAAATAAATCCACAGTTCAAGGCATTTCCCGAATACATAGAAATCCTTTGATGAGTTAAGCATAGGAATAACTATTGCCGATGCCGCAATAATTATAAAGAGTACACGCATTATAGTAAAAGAATTATAATTATCTGTGCTGAATCCGTTTGTTATTATTGCAAACGCAAATAAAAGAGATGGCACAATAAGATAACCTGAAGCTACAGAACATTTCTTGGTTGAGCCGTTGAAAGAAACTAATGTGAGCATGAATGTTAAACATAATCCGCCGATAAAGCATATATTCTTAGGAAGCGAGGAAAGATTTGAGCATACTGAAATAAAGATTCCGACCATAAATAAAGTATCAGCAAAAAAGGAATGAAGCCTGATACATTTATAATATATAACAAAGCATATTGTTATGAGTATGAAAAAAAGTATGTATGATTGTTCGGGCGTTAACGGAATAAGCATTGACAGATGGAAAATGCTTACAAACGCAAGAAACGGATGAATATATTTTGCCGGTCTGCTGTTATGACGCAATGAGAGCCATAATGCCGCCGCATATATGAGGATAAGTGAGATAACTGACGATATATCCGCTTCACTGTTCAGAATATCAATGAATGCTGAAAATAACGAAACGGACATCATTATGTAAGAATAACATCTTAAAGCCTTTGCAACAGCTCCTGAAACCATGCTTGTTTCACTGATTACAATTGAAGTAATAGCCGCCGCACATGAAATTATAATATATTCCGAACATGATGAAGGAATATGCATATTTGTCATTCCGAGGAGCAGATAAATCGCAAAAGGGAAAATTCCGAATATCTTGTATTTTTTGTTAAATGAATTATTCAGAAACATAATTCCGAAAATTACAAGCGGTACAGATGAATTCTCACCATTGCTGAATGAATGAACAACTGTAACAATACTGAATAATGCCGTATTCATAATGATGAATTTTTCCATGACCTTTTCATATGCCGAAAAACATTCTGCATATTTTATCTTTGGCATAGCAAACATGACAGCCAGTGAATATACGGCAAACATTATCGGAACAAGGCTGAATCCGGTTCCATGATTGTCAAAAAGTATCAGTATCATGCATATTACTGCTCCTGATATTCCGGATAGTGATGTCATTGCGAACAATTCCGATTTATACTTTGCGGAAGATATAAAACAGGTAACCGCAAGTACAAGAAAAGCTGCCATAATAACAAGGTTTCCGGAATATCCGTTAAATGAAAATAATCCGCCGAAAAACTGAAAATATCCTATTGCAATTACTGATATTGGAAGAAATATGCTTCCAAGCGAAAAAAATGCCTTGCCTAGTTTTTCCAATCTGAATTTTTTCTCAGCAATAATTCCGACAACATAGAACAGTACTGCTGCTAAAATTACAATAAGAGTTTTCAAACCTTTGCCCATAATGCTCCAGTTTGTTGTTGAGAATATTATTCCGGCAAGAACAACAAGTATAACACCTGTAACAAGTATTATATTCATAGGATTTATGCTTTTTGCCGGTACAGGCGGCGGAGCATTTGTTGCAACAGGAACGTGCTGTACAGATGAAGCCGTTGTGTTATCAGCCTCTTTTTTCTCAGCATTATCAGTTTCAAAATTATTGCTGTAACGATATTCACTGTTCATTCCTTTTGTGAGCATATCAATATCTTTTTTCAGCTTTTTATTCTTGGAAGCAAGGACTATTGTAACAGGGATAAATACAAGCGGTGAAATAACCCATAATATTGCCAGACACCAAATCAATTTCCTCTACCTCCTTATTGTTCATATTAACATACATTTTACCATAATAAAACAAATAAGTAAATAGAATTAAAAAAATTTTTCAGATTATGTATTTTATGCAGGCATATTATTAATGGATTTTTACAGAATCAGAAGACATATTTCATTCTTTCTGCAATATTTTTTCTTGCCCTTGCAAGAGTGCGGCATACCGTTGATACATTTATATCAAGCATATCAGAAATTTCAATCATATTCATATTTTTATAATAATAAAGTGTGACTATCTGACGCTGACGCTCGGAGAGGTCATTTCTAATTATATGTGCAAGAATATTTTTTATTTTGATTATATTATCCGAATCATCTATATCATATTCATTAAATACATCTCTTATTTTTTTATCAAATTCCAAAACAGAAAAACTGACTCTTTTCATAAAAATCCTCCTTTGCAAAGAACAAATGTTCGTTTTTATTATTATATAACATAATAGTAATTTTGTCAATAGAAATATTGCATATGTGGGAAAATGAATTTATCAATAAAATACTGTCTGAAAATGCTGTGGATAACTGATAGATTTTATCATGTAATGTTTTGTCAAGGGATATAATGTCGAATAAACTGAAATTAACATAAATGTATATAAATTGTAATAAATTCACATATTTGTTACATAATGGATACAATCGGAAACTTATGTGTATCTGAATTGTTAAACTTTGAAATTAAAATGTTATTGAATAATTAGAAAAATATGGTATAATTAAAGCATAAACAAAATAGTTCGGAGGTAATCGTAATGAGCAGGAAAAAATTTTTTGGTATGATATTCACTGTAATAGCTGCGGTATCTGTAATGCTGTCATGCAAAAGCATATTACATAAAGAAAGTCAGGTGACTGATGCATTTCTGAGAAGTCACGATATGGTATATGCATATACAGCAGACTGCGGTGCTGAAAAAACAGTGAGTGCCGCATAAAATTTTTATTGTTTTATCAATTTCCTGCTGCGATTTCCCGACAAAAAAAGATATATAGAAAAAGAAATCATCAAAATAGCCGGAAGGCAAAAGCTGAAAGCGAAAGGGCGAACATTGTTCGCCCTTTATAATTTACTGAAAATTTCATCAGGCGGCTGAAAGCCGCCCAACCTTTTTTTATAAAAA
>JBJEQS010000007.1:0-4463 GCA_051881875.1 Oscillospiraceae bacterium | reverse complement strand
TACATAATAGGTTCAATTGATGTCATGCCTACATTTTCAAGGCATTTGAGATGTGTGAGATAACTCTGTCCGAATGTCATAAAGAAACGTATTCTCTTTATACCCTTGATATTGAGTGCAAGGCTTTCAAGTTCTTCATGGTGGAGGAGATACATATCCTTTTCGCCGACTTCATCGAAATTGTAAACTCTCTTGATTTCCATAGGTTCAGTTTCAATCCATTTGCCGTCTTCAATATAGCTTCCCTTAGCTGATACTTCACGGATATTTATTTCGGGATTGAAATTTGTAGCAAACGGATAACCATGGTCGCCGCCGTTGCAGTCAAGTATGTCAATATAATTGATTTCATCAAAGTGATGTTTCATTGCATATGCAGAAAATACACCTGTAACTCCGGGGTCAAATCCGCTTCCGAGCAGTGCTGTTATACCGGCTTTTTCAAACTTTTCACGATATGCCCACTGCCATTTATATTCAAACTTGGCAGTATCAAGAGGCTCGTAGTTGGCAGTATCAACATAATGTGTCTTTGTGGCAAGGCAAGCGTCCATGATAGTCAAATCCTGATAGGGAAGTGCAAGATTCAGAACAACATCAGGCTTATATGAGTTAATGAGTTCGATAAGCTCATCTGTATTATCAGCATTAACCTGTGCAGTTTCAATAACTGTTTTGGTAGTCGGCTGAAGCTTTTCCTTTAAAGCATCGCATTTTGACTTTGTACGGCTTGCAATCATAATTCCCTCAAAAACATCGCTGTTCTGACAGCATTTGTGAATTGCAACTGAGGCAACTCCTCCGCAACCGATAATCATACATTTTTTCATATTCGTAATACCTCCGTATATTAAGTTTTAAGCAGAAAATTTTATTATATCATTCTGCTTTTTTTACTGTTTTTTAATTTTTCAATATCTTCCTTATCAATCCATTAATCCACAGTTACAGCATACATAACGATTGACATTGACTGCTGAAAAAATCGTGTGTCCTGTCATAATATTATTACCACTGCCATATGCTCCTGCATATCCGTCAATTCTTATAATATTATCACTACGGCACTTGGAACATATTTTATTTAATTTCATTTTATCACCACAATTTTTTATTTATAACATTTTTGTATTATTTATAAATAAGCAGTAGAATTTCTCTTAAAAGTTTGCAGGCGAGGGCAGTTGATGCACCGCTCTGGTCATAAATCGGTGAGAGTTCATTCATATCAAGTCCAACTATATTAAGCTTTGATACTTCCATTATCGCATTGAGCAGTTCTCTGAATGATACTCCGTCAGCTTCGGGAGTGCCTGTACCGCAGAATATTGACGGGTCAAGGACATCAAGGTCAAGTGTGAAATATACAGGCTTTCCCTTTAATTTCTCCACTGTTTCGGCAAGACCGTCAAAATTGAATTTATTGGTGAAAACATGGTCTTTTGCCCATTTAAATTCCTCTCTGTCACCGCTTCTTATACCGAACTGATATATTTTATCATCGCCCACAAGGTCGTAACAGCGTCTTATAACGCTTGCATGGGATAATTTTGCTCCTAAATAATCATCTCTTAAATCAGCGTGGGCATCAAAGTGAATTATATGCAAATCGGGATATTTTTTGAATACTGCTCTTACTGCTCCGAGAGTTACAAGATGTTCTCCGCCTATCATAAACGGGATTTTTCCATCATTTAAAATTTCAGCGGTGCGGTTTTCAATATCATTAAGGGCATATTCGGTATTACCGAAACATAATTCAAGGTCACCGCTGTCAAATACCGATATATCAAGCAAATCCTTATCAGTATAAGGACTGTATGTTTCAATGCCGAAGCTTTCATTTCTTATTGCTGAACTTGCAAATCTTGTTCCGGGGCGATATGATGTTGTGCTGTCGAAAGGTGCTCCGAAAAGCACGATTTTACTGTCCTCATATTCCGCATCACAGGCTATGAATGTATGAATATTCTTTTCCATATTATTTCTGCTCCTTTACTTCTCTCAGGCAGTCACGCACATTATTAGGTATAGCAAAACAGCCTTTATGGAGAATTGTATTGTAATATCTTGTTTTAAGTCCAAGACTGTTCCACCATTCATCATGGAGGTCATCTCTCGGGTCAAATTTCTTTGAGGCAAATCCGAAAAGCCAGTGTCCTGACGGATATGTCGGAATATGTGCCTGATAGACAAGGGCAGTTTTAAAGAATTTCTTTATCTTGCTGTGAGCCTTTTTCATAGCTTCCGAATATTCCGGATAGAATGTGCTTTCATGCTGATTTACAAGTATTCCCTCATCGGAAAGTGCCTTGAAGCAGTTTCCATAGAACTCAGTTGTGAAAAGACCTTCTCCTACTCCGAACGGGTCGGTTGAATCCACTATGATAAGGTCATATTTCTTTTCCTCCGAGCTTCTGACGAAGCGAAGTCCGTCCTCATAGTATATATGCACTCTCGGGTCATCAAGCTTGCAGGCTGTCTGCGGAATATATTCCCTGCATACGTCCACAACCATTTTATCAATTTCCACCATGTCAATATTTTCAATGCAGTCATATCTTGTAAGCTCTCTGACTGTTCCGCCGTCACCAGCACCTATTACAAGAACATTCTTTATGTTCGGATTGGTTGCCATGGGGATATGGGTAATCATTTCATGGTAGATATATTCATCTTTTTCGGTTATCATAAGATATCCGTCAAGTGTAAGAATTCGTCCGAATTCCTGAGATTCAAAAACATCTATTTTCTGAAATTCACTGTTTCCGCTGTAAAGATGTTTGTTTACTCTTATTGAAAATCTCACGTTTTCGGTATGGTTTTCGGTAAACCATAAATCCATTGGAAATTCCATTACAGTACTCCTTTCTGATTTACAACATTTATGTATTCTGTATTCATATCCTGAGTACCTGTAAGAAAACAGCCTTTTTTCTTAGCGTAGAGGATATAATTTATAATTTCATCTGTTATCATTTCACCCGGTGCAAGTATCGGTATTCCGGGAGGATAGCACATTACAAATTCAGCACATATCCGATTTCTGCTCTCTCTGATAGGCAGTGAAAGCTTATCGCTGTAAAATGCATTCTGCGGCGTCATGACAACATCGGGATTTATATATTCATGGTCGAACATACCTGCCTTATCCTTTGAATATCTTCTTTTTATCTCATAAAGAGCCGATACAAGACGTTCAATCTCAAGAGATGAGTCGCCTGCTGTGATTATGGCGAGTATGTTGCCTATATCACCGAATTCAGTCTGTATGCCGTATTCATCACGCAGTATGTCATATACCTCTATTCCTGCAAGTCCTATATCTCTTGTATGTATGGAAAGCTTTGTTGAATCAAATGCGTATATGTCATTGCCGTTATTCAGTTCTGAAGCAAATGCGTAGTATCCGCCGAGTTTATTGATTTCACCCCTTGCATAATCGGCAAACTGCACTGTTTTTCTGAAAATATCCCTGCCGTTCAATGCGAGATTTTTTCTTGTTATGTCAAGAGATACCATAAGCAGATATGATGCACTTGTGGTCTGTGTCAGATTGATTACCTGACGCACATAGTCCGAATTGACGGATTTTCCGCATAATAACAGTGCTGATTGTGTTAATGAGCCACCTGTCTTGTGAATACTTACAGAAGCCATATCCGCACCTGCCGCCATAGCCGATACAGGAAGATTTTCTCCGAAATAGAGATGAGTTCCATGAGCCTCGTCAGCAAGCAGATACATATTGTGTCTGTGTGCGATTTCAGCGATTTTTTTTATATCCGAGCATATGCCGTAATATGTTGGATTGTTTACGAGTACAGCCTTTGCATCAGGATTTTCAATTATTGCCTTTTCAACGTCCTCAACTGACATACCCAGAGGTATTCCAAGCCTTTGATTTACTCCCGGATTTACATATACAGGTACAGCACCATTTACAACAAGGGCATTGATGGCACTTCTGTGAACATTTCTCGGCATTATGATTTTATCTCCTGCCTTGCATACAGTCATAATCATAGCCTGAACGCCGCTTGTCGCACCGTTTACCATAAAGAATGCATTTTCAGCTCCGAATGCTTCGGCGGCAAGTGCCTGAGCGTCCTTTATTACTGAAACAGGGTGACAAAGGTTATCAAGAGGTTTCATTGAATTGACATCGGCAGTCATGCAGTTTTTACCGAGAAAATCACTTAATTCCTGATTTCCCCGACCGCCCTTATGTCCGGGAACATCAAAGCGTACAACTCTGTTGAGATGATGTTTTCTCATTGCCTCATAAAGAGGAGTATCATTCTGTGTAAAATTCATTTTTATCTCCTACCGGCTTTTTGAAAAAAGCCGGGCAAAAACTTTTTATTTCGTTACTTTGCTTTATTGATTAACGTGAGTTCGATAACTAAAACTAAAAGTTTTGGTCAAGCTTTTTCAAAAGCTTGCGGTTTCCAAAGGCAGAG
>JBJEQS010000006.1:0-4532 GCA_051881875.1 Oscillospiraceae bacterium | reverse complement strand
AAAGGCTCTGCCTTTGGAATCCGCCAGCTTTTTGAAAAAAGCTGGGCAAAAACTTCTGGTTTCGTTGCTTTATTTACTTATAATTGTTTGCTTTGTGGCTCGACCATTTTGTTTTACTGATAAGCAAAATTAAATTGACCAATGCGGTCGAGCCAGTAAATAATGTTTCCTCTGAAACTAAGCGGCTGAAAGCCGCTTGCTACGAACTGGAGGCGGCGACTCGCCGCTTACATAAACGGCTCATCATTTCCGCAGATTATTTTCTTGCGTTCAGTTTTTATCATACTTATATCCGTTTCAGCCGATTCCGAGAATATATCTGTAAGCAATGTCGGATTATAATTTTTCTGAGTTCCTGCGGGTAATCTGAGTGAAACTGTCAGCTTTTCATCATCAGCCGATATTCCGAGTACCTCAACAAACGGCTTTATATCGGTTTCAATCATCTGCTTCTTCTTGTTTCGTTTTAAAACTATAAGCTTTTCCTGTTTCATAAATTCAGTGAATTCATCTTTCAGATTATCAGGATTTTCAGAAAACATTTTCACTTCAAATTCAGCAGATTCTATTTCCTTATGCTTCCTGACAGGTTCAGAAACGCTTATTATCTCCAGTCCCTCCGGAAGCACATCATTGAGCCTTTGCTTTATCTCATCAAAGGGAACTTCCTCTGTGAGAGTAAAATCCATAACCTCGCATCTGCTCTCAAAGCCGAGTGACAATGCAAGTGCAAACATTATATACGGGTGCGGATTGAATCCCTCTGTATACCATATAGGAAGTTTTGAACGTCTGAATGCTCTCTGCATACATCTGTTAAGGTCGAGATGTGATATATATACTGCCCGTCCTGTCTTTGAAAATATCGCTCTTACATCATGCAAAGCACTCACCTCCTACAGCTTTGTTTACTCCGCAGCCTGAACATTTCAGACGGCAGTTCATAGTTACCTGCTCATCAATTACCGCCTTTTTATGCTCTCTTGCAAGGAAATTCTTTGATACCAGATAATCCAGATGGTCCCACGGCAGAATTTCATCATATTCACGCTTTCTGTTGGCATAAAATCCTACGTCAATGCCTGTTTCATCAAATGCCTCAAGCCATTTGTCATATCTGAAACATTCCTCCCAGCCATCAAATTTACAGCCTTTTTTCCATGCGGCATATATTGCGGCTGATAATTTTCTGTCGCCCTTTGCAAGAACTTCTTCCAGTATGCTTACATCGGGATTATGCCAGCTTGCCTTGATTTTCTTTGTTTTTATTGAGTCGATAAGCAATTTCTGTTTATGTTCGATTTCCTCTCTTGTTGCCTGCGGTTCAAACTGGAACGGTGTAAAAGGCTTAGGAACGAATGTTGCTGTACTGATAGATACCTGTACGCCTTTTCCCTTAGGACGTGTCGGGATTGTATAGTATAAGTCAACTACTTTCTGTGCAAGTTCAGCTATTCCGACTATATCCTCATCACGCTCTGTCGGAAGTCCGAGCATGAAATAAAGCTTTACATTGGTATATCCGCCCTCAAATGCGATACGGCAGGTCGACATTACTTCTTCTTCGGAAACATTCTTGTTGATAACATCTCTCAAACGCTGAGTACCTGCTTCTGCGGCAAATGTAAGACCGCTTTTTCTGACTTTCTTTATCTTTTCAAGGAGTGAATCAGTAAAGTTATCAACTCTGAGTGACGGCAATGCAAGATTGACGTTTTCCTTTTCGGTATATTTTATAAGTTCTGTAAGCATTTCATCAATATGCGAGTGGTCGCTTGTACTGAGTGAGCATAATGATAATTCCTCATAGCCTGTATTTTCGCACAATGCCTTTGACTGTCTGCATATCGTTTCAACGGATTTTTCTCTGAATGGTCTGTAAATAAATCCTGCCTGACAGAAGCGACAGCCTCTTATACAGCCACGCAGCACCTCCACTGATGAACGGTCATGGACAATATCCGTAAACGGCACTACAAACTGTTCGGGATAGAAAACGCTGTCCATATCCTTTATGATACGCTTTCTGATTTTCGCAGGAGCATCACCAACCGGCTTTACTTCCTTTATGGTCTTGTCCTCATTATAGCTTACCTCATAGAGTGACGGAACATATACTCCCTCAATATGAGATGCCTTTTTCAGAAATTCCGAACGTGTCGCACCCTGTTTTTTCATCTCATTGTATAAATCCATTAGTTCGAGATTTAACTCCTCTCCCTCTCCGAGAACAAACAAATCAAAGAAATCCGCAAGCGGTTCGGGATTGCAGACGCATGGCCCTCCGGCAATAACTATCGGATACAATTCTTCTCCCCTGTCTTTTGCCCATATCGGAACACCTGCAAGGTCAAGCATATTAAGTACATTTGTATATGAAAGTTCATACTGCATGGTAAAGCCGATAAAATCAAAGTCTTTTATCGGGTCAAAGCTCTCCAGTGCATACAGCGGAATATCATTCTCCCTCATAATCTTTTCAAAATCGCCCCATGGTGCAAATACTCTTTCGCACCAGTAATTTTCACGCTGATTTATAAGCGAATAAAGGATTTTCATTCCGAGATGCGACATTCCTACATCATAGTTATCGGGAAAGCAGAATGCAAATCTTACATCAATATTCTTTTTATCCTTTACAATGCTCCCAAGCTCACCGCCCGCATATCGTGACGGCTTCTGAGCCTGAAGCAGATATTTTTCTATTTTTTCCTTCTGCATTAACAATCCTCCAAATAATTAAACAAAAAGTATATTTTCGCTGATATATCCCTTTATAAGAGAATCATGCGTCAAAAGCTTCATGCCATTGGAAACCGCCTGACATATCAGCATACGGTCAAACGGGTCTTTGTGCGGCGGCTCTGTATCGGGTCTTGACAATTTTCCAAGATGATATATGCTGTTCTCATTAAGCGGAATGATTTTATAGCCTGCCTGTTTGCAGAAATCAGCCGTTTTCTCCGCTGTCATCTGTATAATATCCGGTTTTATCAGATGTTTTATCTCAATTTCCCAGAGATTTACAACGCTTATGTATATATCATTTTCCGGATTTAATATAATTTTTTTTGCATTTTCCGACAGTTTCGGACTGTCCGTCAATGCCCATATTATCATATGCGTATCGAGAAGTATTTTCATATTTCAGAACCTTCCCCGAACATATCAGCCGTTTCGCTGTCAATCCTGTCGAATTCCTCATCAAAGCTGTCAGGCAGTATGATTTTATCCTTTGCAATGCCTATTCTTTTTGAAGAATCTGCTTTTGGAATAAGTGTTAGCTGTGCTATTTCAACGCCGTTTCTTGCAATGTATATTATATCTTCCTCCTGTGTTTCGAGCATTCTGATAAGCTTTGAAAGGTCTGTTTTTGCCTCAAGCATATTAACCTGTACCATATAACCGCCTCCTGACATATAATTAGCTAATCTTAGCTAATTATATTATACCATACCTTTCTGCATTTAGTCAATAGCTTTAAAAAATTCAGAATATCATAAGATATATAAGCGTCGCTGCAAGCGTGAAATTGAATATCCCGTATTTTATAGCAAGCAGAAATATCATAGCAGAGGTGATTATGCTCATAATTTTAAGAATTTTATATGTATTCTGCCTTATGAAATCATTTCCGTAATACTCCATAATACATACCATAATTTCTCCGCCGTCCGAACAGCTGTATGGCAGAAGATTGAATATTCCTATGATAATATTCATAACAGCGAAAAGCTGCATATTTTCCGCAAAAATCATTACCAATAATGCGGCAAGGAAATTAAATGCCGAGCCTGCAAACAGTATTGTCAAATCCTTGAAAAGCGGTTTCAGCGGATTTTTATATGGTACAATCCTTATTCCCGTACCATAGAATTTCACAGTCTTTATCCGTTCATCAAGCAGAAGCATTGCGATAATATGCCCTGTTTCATGGATAAAGCACACCGACATTGCCGCAAGGATACTGTTTCCGTTCTCTATAAGGCATAATATGGCTATGACGGCAAAGAAACTCAAATCCACTATGAATGATATATTTTTTACTGAAAATTTTATCATCTGATTATTGTATTGATAAATGTTTCCGCCGCATTTATAACAGCTTCATTCAGCTTATCATTTTCGGAATGTCCTGAATAGTATTTGTATTTTTCAATCAGTTCCCTGCAAAGTTCCGGATTGAATATATTCAGCAAAAGCACTCCCACAGCTATTATAAGGCAGATTATGCACTGTGTAATTACTATATCATTCAGCTTATCCTTTTTCTCATCGGAATACTCCTCATCAATAATTATCTGTTTCTGATTATTTTCCGTATCATCATTTTTGATAAGTTCATTTTCCTCGGACATACAAAGCACCTCCGCTGTAATATGCGGCGAGTCGCCGCCTCCGGTGTTTAGTCAATATTTTTCTTTATGGCAACCAATTTAACGTGAGTTCGATGGATTATTTTTGTAGGGGCGACCAATGGTCGCCCGTTATAGTTTACTGAAAATTTCATCAAGCGGCTGAAAGCCGCCCAA
>JBJEQS010000005.1:0-19662 GCA_051881875.1 Oscillospiraceae bacterium | reverse complement strand
TTGGCAACCTTTTTATAAAAAAAGGTTGGGCGGCTTTCAGCCGCCTTATGAAATTTCAGACAAACCATAACGGGCGACCAATGGTCGCCCCTACATAGACAGACCGGTCAAATTCATGCTTACTAAAACAGACCTGTCCGTTAATCTCAAAAACGGCGGACAGGTCTGATATAAAACGCAGTCATACAATCAGAAATGTCTTTTCTTTGAAAAATCTGACATGAACTTTCATTTTACTGTTTGTTAAAATTATTTATCATCTGATTTATTTCAGCACTGTGTTCGATTGAATCATCAGCAATGAATTTCAAATCAGGGCATTTTCTCATTTTAAGGCGTGCAAAAAGCTCACGCTTTATATATCCCGAAGCACTTGTAAGTCCCTCAACAGAGAGTTTTGCCCTTTCAATGCCCTCAAAGCATGAAACATATACCTTGCAGTGCGACATATCATTTGAAAGGTCGGCTCTTACGATAGTGGTCATAGGAGCAATTCTCGGGTCTTTTAATTCTCTCAGTATAGCAGTGAGTTCACGTTTTATATCCTCACCGAGTCTGCCGGCTTTAAAGCTTGCCATATATATGTTCCTCCTTTTTATAAAGCAGATTTAGTTTTTATTAATGGTATTTTCATCAATATAATCAATATATATCATAGGTTTTCCCTCGGAATTCAGCAGAGGACATATACCTCCGCTGTATCCGTTCTGATTTGAAAGATATGCAACGCCTGTTTCGGTATCTCTGATTATTCTTATTTCTTCCATAAAACTTTTTTGCGAATATATTACTTCAAATCTTTTTTTGTTCATGGAAATTAATCCTCTCTGTACTCCTCAATCATGAATGCTTCAAATATATCGCCCTCTTTGACATCGGAGAACTTTTCAAGGCTCATACCGCATTCATAGCTTTCGGCAACTTCCTTGACATCGTCCTTGAAACGCTTCAGACTGCTGATTTCATCTTCAGCAACAACGATACCGTCACGAACAACTCTGATTTTATTATTTCTTGCGACCTTTCCGCTGAGTACATAACAGCCTGCAACCATGCCGACACCTGAGATTTTGTATACCTGACGAACCTCAATTCTTGCAGTATCAACTTCTCTTGTCTTAGGAGCAAGCATACCCTTCATAGCTGTGCTTATTTCCTCGATAGCGTCATAAATAATTCTGTAAAGTCTTATATCAACGCCGTCACGGGCAGCACTTTCGCTTGCAACAGGGTCAGGTCTTACATTAAAGCCTACGATAATTGCATTTGATGCGGAAGCAAGCATTACATCGCTTTCTGATACAGCACCAACACCGCCATGGATAACCTTTACTCTTACTTCATCATTCGAGAGTTTTTCAAGTGACTGCTTTACAGCTTCAACAGAACCCTGAACATCAGCTTTTACGATTATCGGAAGTTCCTTTATATTGCCCTGAGCGATTCTGCTGAACAGATTATCAAGAGTATTTTTCTGATATGAATTGAACTGTTCCTGTTTTGCCTCATGCTTTCTCTGTTCAACGAGTTCTCTTGCAAGCTTTTCGTCCTTAACTGCGTTGAATATATCACCTGCACTCGGTACTTCTGCAAGACCTGTGATTTCAACAGGGATTGACGGACCGGCTGACTGTACTGTTTTGCCCTTGTCATTTGTCATTACACGGACTCTGCCGACTGCTGTGCCGGCAATGATAACATCGCCCTGATGGAGAGTACCGTTCTGAACGAGAACAGTTGCAACAGGGCCTCTGCCCTTATCAAGTCTTGCTTCAATGACAGTACCTTTTGCAAGTCTGTCAGGATTAGCCTTGAGTTCACGCATTTCAGCGAGAAGGAGAACATCTTCAAGGAGTTCATCAATGCCTTCGCCTGTTTTTGCGGATACAGGTACGCAGAGTACATCTCCGCCCCATTCTTCAACAACGAGTTCATGCTCGGTAAGTTCCTGTTTTACCTTTTCAGGATTAGCACCTTCCTTATCCATCTTGTTGATTGCAACGATTATGGATACGCCTGCTGCCTTTGCGTGATTGATTGATTCAACGGTCTGCGGCATGATACCGTCATCAGCGGCAACGACAAGGATAGCAATATCTGTGATATTTGCACCTCTTGCACGCATTGATGTGAATGCTTCATGTCCCGGAGTATCGAGGAATGTGATGTTCTTGCCCTGAAAGTTTACCTGATAAGCACCGATATGCTGAGTGATGCCGCCGGCTTCAGATGCAGTAACGTTTGCATTTCTTATTCTGTCGAGGATAGATGTCTTGCCATGGTCAACGTGTCCCATAACAACGACAACAGGACTTCTTTCTTCGAGGTTTGTATCATCTTCGCTGTCATCAATAAGGCGTTCTTCAATAGTGATGATAACTTCCTTTTCAACCTTTGCACCGAGTTCTTCAGCAACGAGAGCAGCTGTATCAAAATCAATTTCCTGATTGATTCCTGCCATAACTCCAAGTCCCATAAGCTTCTTGATAACCTCGCTTACAGTAACTTTAAGACGTGTAGCGAGTTCGCTTACAACGATATTATCCGGAATGAGAACTTTAAGCTGCTGTTTTCTTGCTCTTTCGAGTTCAAGGCGGCGGAGTTTTTCGGCTTCACTTTCACGCTTGTTTGAGAGATGCTTGTTTTTCTGAGATGATTTCTGAGAAATTTTCTGTTTTTTCGTATAATTATCCTTGTGCTTGTTTGCAGGAGCAATCTGTTCATAGCGTTCATTATACTTGTCAAGCTCTACATAGCTTCCTCTTATATCAACAGTATGGCGTGTCTGGGAAGCTTCTGTTGTAGTTGTAGGTTCATCGCTGAATTTGCCGCTGAGTTTTGTTTTTTCGCCCCTTGGCTGCTGCTGTTTAGGTTTCTTTTCACTGTTGTTTTTTGAACCCTTGCTGTTATTATTGTTATTTGCAGGCTGAACAGGCTTATTATTAGCCGCAGCAGGTTTATTATTCGGGTTGCTGTTAGCCGGTTTATTTTCATTTGCCGGATTTTCCTTTACCGGCTTCTTTGTATTTTCATTGTTAGCCGGTTTAGGCTGTTTCTGTGGATTATTCTTTTTATTTTCATTGCGGCGGTTATTTTCGCCGTTATTATTTTTATTTTTCGGCTGATTTGCTTTTGATTTCTGCACTGATTTTGCCTCCTGTGTGGTGGTTTTTGATTGGGTTTCATCGGATTTTTTCTCAACAGGAACAGTATCCTTTATTTCAGTTCTGGTTTTTGCTGCAAAATAATCGACAAAGCTTTCCACCTGATTTTTCTGAGAAAAATAATCAAGAACAATATCGACTTCCTCCGGCGATATACTGGAAGAAGGCTTTTTCTTTGCATCGGAAAATCTGTCAAGAAGTTCAGTTATTTCCTGAGATGACAGATTAAGGTCTTTTGCAAGGTCATTGATTTTTACTTTTTTAACCATTGAATACTAACCTCCTGTAACATTATGATTGTATATGGGTTTTACAGATTTTCATCAAGTTCAGCGAATCTCTTTGCGAAACCTCTGTCGCATACAGCGGCAACAGCCATTTTCTGACCGAGATATGTTTCCAGTTCCGCAACGGTAAGACTTGTTTTTATTATAGGCACATTTCTTTTTGCAAAGGCTTTGCATATAATTGTAATTTTTTTCAGAGTATTTTCTGAAATATCCTTTGCAACGAGAACACAGAAAACCTTATCTTCAAAAAAAGAAGCCTTTACTGCATCAAAACCTATAACGAGTTTACCTGCTTTTTTGCATATTGTAAGCAGATTAATAGTCTTTTGCTGCCAGTTCATTTTCCATCACCTCATAAATTTCATCGGAAACAGTACATGAAAATGATTTTTCAAATTTTCTTGATTTTTTTGCTGATTTAAAACATTCTGTACTTTTGCAGAGATAAGCACCTCTGCCGGATTTTTTTCCTGTAAAATCAAGTGAGATTGAACCATCCGGAGTTTTAACAACTCTTATCAATTCTTTTTTGGGTTTCATTTCACCGCATCCGCAGCACATACGCATTGGGATTTTTTTAGTTTTCATAGTCAATGAAACACATCCTTTGGATTATTCAGCTGAATTTTCTTCAGCAGCATCTGTATCTGACGGAGTTTCAGCTGCCGGTTTTATTTCTGATTCAGGTTTTATATCAATTTTATAGCCTGTAAGCTTTGCAGCAAGCTTTGCATTCTGTCCCTTGTTGCCTATAGCGAGCGAGAGCTGTGTATCGGGTACTATTACAGTACATGATTTTGAACCGTCATCAGCGATAGCAACGCTTATTACATCGGAAGGAGCGAGAGCCTTGGCGATGAATTCTTCAGGCTTTTCGCTGTATGTGATTATATCAATTTTTTCGCCGTTAAGTTCATCAACGACAGCTGAAATTCTGGAACGTTTAGGGCCGATGCAGGCACCTACAGCGTCAACATTCGGGTCTTTTGAGAATACAGCAATTTTTGTTCTTGAACCGGCTTCTCTTGAAATAGCCTTTATTTCAACGGTACTGTCATATATTTCAGGAACTTCGAGTTCAAAAAGACGCTTTACAAGGTCACGATGTGTTCTTGAAATTTTTATGAGAGGTTTCTTTTCCCTGTTGCTTATGTCTGTTACATAAACCTTTACAGTCTGACCTTCTTTAAGTACTTCTCCCGGAATCTGTTCATTCTTGAAAAGGTAAAGTTCTGTCTTGTCATACATAAGAGTAGCAGTGCCTTTTGGTTCGATTCTGAGAATTTTTGCACTTATGCAGTCCTTTACCTTATCCTCAAACTGAGCAAGGAGTTTTTCCTTGCTTATTTCCCTTAAATCTGTTTTGATTGACTGTTTTGCATTCTGAGCAGCAGCTCTGCCGAATTTTGACGTATCAACCTTTACTGCACATATGCCGCCTATATTTATACCCGGGTCGATTGTTCTTGCAACATGGATATTGATTTCATTGTCATCAAGCGGTTCACCGTCAACAACCGTTTTAAGTATGCTTACTTCAAAAGACTTTGTTTCAGGGTCGATGTTGATATTTATGTTTTCGCAGGCAGGATATGCTTTTTTTACAGCCTTTGTCAGAGCAGACTTGATTTTGTCTATTAAAGTACTGGCGGAAACTTCATTTTCAGTTTCAAGTGTGGAAAGAGCGTCAAAGAAATCGTTTTTCATTTTTGATATAAACCTCCTGATACATTTATAGAAAATGTATTTAATAAAATAAAATATATACCGGTCTGTGTTTTTCGTCACAGCTGAAAAATACACAGAGCCTGTTGAAACATTTAATGCATATGCATCACTGTGTAATTAATGATTGCATAAAAAGCGATGATATATTCCATCAGAATTCTTCAAAAAGTCTGACATATGATATATCGCTCAGTGCAAGTGTCAGCTTATTGCCGTCATCATCACTTATCACGATATTTTCTTTTGTGAATGAATCAAGGTATCCGATGAATTCCTTTTCATTGTCAATCGGTCTGATAAGATGAACTCTTACAGCCTTCCCGCATGAATCGGAAAAATGTTTTTCCCTAATAAGTTCTCTTTCAAGACCGGCAGAGCCTACTTCAAGCATATACTGCTGAGGGATAGGGTCTTCTTCGTCAAGAATCCTGTTAAGAGGTCTTGTAAGAGCTTCACAGTCTTCAATGGTGATACCTTCGTCTTTTTCGATGAATACACGCAGATACCATAAAGCACCTTCTTTTTCAAGCCGTATATCCCAGATGTCCAGACCAAGTTCACCGGCAAGCGGAGCAGTCATTTCAAAGACTTTCTGTTCGGTGCTTCCGTATTTTTTGATTTTCATGAAATTCCTCCGTTCAAAGAAAGATTGAAGGACATCGGTATGATTACGCAGAAAAATGCCCTTACATAAACGAAAGACCGGAAAGGGTTCCGGTCTTTAAGCTGAGTTTATCTTACTGTATAAAATTATAGCATAAGTTTTTGAAAAAATCAAGTGTTTTTTTAAAAATCAGGGCAATCATTATATTTCTGTATAAATTTATTATATGTGTATTGCAAAAAATATTCGGATATGATATAATTTTCTAAAGAAATATATCTGTGATGCAGATAGGGCAGATACATGACGTATTCTGTGACTGATAATTAAGGAGGATTTTTTTATGGAAACAAGAATTCAGGAAATAGTGTCAGGAAATAATACAAATGTAAAAATTTCCGTTATACCGGGACATTTCGCAACAAATCATTCTCATGTAAACTATTATGTCGACCTCACAAGAATAAAGACAAATCATAAATCTGCAAAAGATGCCGGAAGAGAACTCGCAAGCGACCTGATATCAAGACCGATAGACACAATAATATGTCTTGAGGGTACTGAAATACTCGGTGCATTTCTTGCAAACTATCTTGCAGAACATGGTGCAGGTGTGAATTCAGGCAAGGAGATAGGCATAATAACTCCGGAACTCAATACAAACAACCAGATGATTTTCAGGGATAACATTCAGTCAATGGTTGAAAACAAGCGTGTGCTTCTTCTTATGTCATCAGTTTCAACCGGAAAGACGATAAGACGTTCGGTCGACTGTCTGCGGTATTATAACGGCAGACTTGCAGGCGTCGCTGCCATATTCACTGCGGTTGATGATATTGACGGAATATATATTGACGCACTTTTCAGAAAAAATGATATGCCGGAATATGAAACAGAACTGCCGGGAGAATGCAGAATGTGCAAGGCAGGTCAGAAAGTTGAAGCCATGATAAACAGCTACGGATATTTAAAAATCTGATTTGAGAAAAATTCACCTGTTCAGCGGACGGCCTTGCGGCTGTCCGTATTCTTGTTTATCAAACTTGTTTTTTTACTGTCAATATTCAAGAATTTGATGATTAAACCTTGCAATTTGTAAGTTTATACGTTATAATTAATATGAGATACTATCAAAAATGCGTTTGATTATAGTTTGTTTAATCTTTATCTGTATGAATTTCTTAAATAAAAGGAGTAGAATATGAAATTTTTAGCTGCTGCTGATACTGATATAGGTATAAAAAAAGTTGCCAATCAGGACAGCTTGACTCTGAAAATCGCCGACACTGCGTATGGTCAGATTGTATTTGCAGTAATATGTGACGGTATGGGCGGCCTTTCAAAAGGTGAACTCGCCAGTGCTGTCGTTGTAAGAGCATTTGCAAAATGGTTTGAAAAAAGTCTGCCGGAAATCCTTAAAAGAGGCATTGTGCTTTCCTATGAAATGATTAAGCATGAATGGGTCGAAATAATCAATGCCGAAAATGAACGACTAAGAAATTACGGCGTTGACAACAATGTCCGTCTTGGAACTACAATAACTGCCCTTATGGCATGGGATACTCATTATATAGTAATGAATGTAGGTGATACACGTGCATATAAATTAACGGATTCACTTCTCCAGATTACCAATGACCAGACTTTCGTTGCAAGGGAAGTCGCTCTCGGTCATATGACTCCTGAAGAAGCTCTCGTAAGCCCTCAGAGAAATATCCTTTTACAGTGCGTAGGCGTTACCCCGACTGTAAACCCTGATTTCTTTACCGGTGAATTTGAACCAGATACATCATTTATGATATGTTCAGATGGCTTCAGACATCTGGTTACATCGCAGGAAATACTCAATGAATTCAAACCACGCTCACTCGTTGATGAAAATGATATGAGAAGACGCATAAGAAATCTTATCGAGCTGAACAAAATAAGAATGGAAGCCGATAATATTACGGCTCTGCTTATTAAAGCCGCTAACTGAGGAGGAATTTAAAATATGCTTCAGACCGGTCAGGTAATAAACGGTATTTATGAAATAATTTCAGTAATTGACAAAGGCGGTATGAGTATTGTATATCTCGCAATGAACCGCCGTGCAAATAAACAGTGGGCTATCAAGGAAGTTCGCAAGACCGGCGACAAGAAACTTGATGTTGTAAGACAGAACCTTATCGTTGAAATTGATATGCTCAAAAAACTCAATCACCCTAACCTTCCGAGTATCATAGACGTTATCGACAAGGACGATACCTTCCTTATCGTTATGGACTATATACAGGGAAATTCACTCCAGAAACTTCTTAAAAATGAGGGGGCACAGCCTCAGGAAAAGGTTGTGAAATGGGGAATCCAGATATGTGATGTGCTTCAGTATCTCCATTCACAGAATCCGCCTATCATCTACAGAGATATGAAGCCGGCAAATGTAATGCTAAAGCCTGACGGCAACATTACCGTAATCGACTTCGGAACTGCCAGAGAATTCAAGGTGGACAGCACAGAGGATACAACCTGCCTTGGTACAAAGGGCTATGCTGCTCCTGAACAGTACAGAGGAAGCAAGCATCATCAGACTGATGAGCGTACAGATATATACAACCTTGGAGTTACTCTGTACCATCTGCTTACAAACAAACACCCTAATGAACCCCCGTATGTACTTAAACCTATCACAGAATGGAATTCAAATCTTTCAACCGGTCTTGAGAAGATTATCATAAAATGTACAAAGGAAGACCCTGATGAAAGGTATCAGTCCTGTGCGGAACTGATGTATGACCTTCAGCATTACAGGGACAGCGATATAAAAAATCTCAAAATAAGCCGCAGAAAGCTTGCCGCTTTTTCAGCTTCAATACTTATGAGCCTTGTGTGTGCTTTTACATCAATAAATTTCAATCATAAGTATGACAACTCAATCATTGCGGATTATAATTCACAGATTGAAAAGATATATTCCGCTTCATCTTATGAGGAAAAACTGCTTTATTGTCTTTCTGCAATATCGATTGATTCATCAAATATTTCTGCATATGATGAGCTTATCAATATTTTCATAACCAGAAAAAGTGACGGCTCGGAGCAGGAACCGGTATTTTCCGAATATGAGGACAGCATACTAAATTCACTTATAATCGGCGGTACAGATGCGATTGTTGATGAACTGATTAAAGAAACTGATGTTAAATATGAGGGCACAAAATTCTCATCACCTGCTGTTGACGCACTCAAAAACAATCAGGCTGATTATGCGGAATTCTGCTATAAAACCGGTACTGCATACTGGTTCTACTATGAAGTTGAATCGGCAAGGAAATCAACTGCTGTTGCATGGTTTACAAAGGTGAAAAGTCTTGTCCCCGAAGATGATGAGCTTTATATAAAGTCGTCAATATATGAGAGCATAGGAAGCTTTTACAGCAATATATATGACCTTAACTACAGGGGAGAGGATACGGGAGAATATGTGAAATACTGGAATCTTCTCGAAACACTCAGCGAATCAGAGCTTGATGTAAGTCTGAGAGTAAAGGTTTATGAGGAAATACTTAACAATATTTCAATATACTGTGCAAATCTCAAGGTAGACGGCGTTACATACAATCAGATTGCCGATATGATTAAAAAAATATCAGAACAGCTTGAAACTGCTGAAATATCACAGGTTTTCAAATCAGAAGAAATCAAGAAAAGTATCCCTGATGCAATTGTAAAAATAAATACGGTTTATTATAAAAGCGACAGTTCCGAGCTTATATCGGAAGACGGAGGTGAACAGTAAATGACAAGTACCTATTATGCAATATTTGTGATAACTGCAGTTGCTTCTCTGTTATTTTTAATTGCAGGAATAGTAATGTTTTTCCTGTTCAATATCCCGAAAATTGTGGGAATGCTTACAGGATATACAGCAAAGAAACAGATTAAACTTCTCCAGAGCAAATCTGTTGCTGTCAGCGTAAATCAAACGCCTTCAGATGATAACCTCAATGCGTTTATGCAGCAGCAGAGAAATATAGCTGCTCAGGTCAAGAAAGATGAAACAGAAACGGTGGACCTCAAAACCTCAGATACTACAAGCCATGACAGAAATCAGAATTCTCAGATACCATCTCAGCAGCGTCCGAACCTTGCCAAACAGGCTGTCAATCAGGTACCAAGAAATGAAACTAAGCCGGCTGTCAATCAGGTATCAAAAAATGCAACTAAGCCTGTTTCGGATAATACTGAAAATATTCAAAAAGAATTCAAGTTCGATATCATATTAAGCCTTGACTTTATCAATACTGATGAAGTTATATAATGAAAGGAGAAAATATTTATGAAAAACAGAGTACCGAAAAAAACTCTGGCATTTATTCTTTCTCTCTCCATGCTAAGCACTATGCCGGCAAGCGTATTTGCTGCGAACATGGAAAATCAGCCTCCTCAGAATGAACAGGGTGTTCAGTTCCCTGATGACAGTTTTCAGAATACAGATATAAACAATGACGGCAGGAACATTGGTGTTTATATCAATCAGCAGCCCCTTAAATCTGATGCTGAACTGGTATGGTTCAATCAGATTTGGGCATTCAGCGTGGTCGCATTCCGTCAGAATCAGTTTGAAATAGAAAAAGACGGAGATTTAATTTCAAACGATATAAAACCATATGAACTCACGGACGGAGAATATAATATAACTATATATGGCAAAGGTGCGGATATATACAGATATTCATTTGGTTTTGACAGCCATAAGCCTGAATTCAGTGCTGTATATAACCCTGACAGCAGAAAACTCAGATTTGTTTGTCAGGAGGATACAAGCGGGATTGCCGCATATTGCGTAAACGGTTCGGACAGATATGTTGAAACTGATGAATACGGTGTGCTTAGTGATGCTGATGAGGCAGGTGCTGTAACTGTTATTGACGGTGCAGGAAATATCGCAGATTTCAGAAATCCGGAGGTTTATCAGCTTGCAGTTGATACAAACGGCTATACAGTAAGTGAAACTCCAAGCAAGGAAGTAATAAAGCTTACTCCGAAAATTTCAGATGATATTTCAAAATATAATTATAAAATACAGTACAGCAATGACGGCGAAAACTGGACAGATGCGGTTGATGACAAAATATTTGTCGCAAATACGGACGGCATTGAAACTTATATAATAAGAGCAGTGTTTGATGATGAATCAGGATTTGAAATATGCAGAAGCTCTGTTGATGTAAATGCTGATACCGTTATGCCTGATAATGCCGGTGTCGGAATAAATGGTGAACAGGATGCAGACGGCTGGTATATAACTGTTCCGGAGGTTTATATAGCTGCTCCTGACACTGACAGAACTACCTACAGATTTGATGGTACGGAATATACTGTAGACGCAGGAAAAACCACTTCGCTTCCGTCTGAATTATTTGATGAAGGCATACATACTCTCGTTGTTGATGTAACTGATTCGGCAGGAAATACCGTTTCAGAAACATATGAAATCAAGGTAAATGCTGTTGCTCCTGAAATAAACAGCATGACTGTAAATACGCTGTACAGAATTTCAGACAGGAATATATACTGCAGCGGTGACCTTAGTATATCATTCAATCTCAGCGATGAGGTAACAAAAATTGTTCCTGTATGTGATGGTCAGCCGCTTGATTCATCACTGTATACAATAAACAATGATACTGTTTCAATAAAGAATGATACCATCATTAACGGAAAAATCGGTGTTATGGCATATGATGCCCAGAACAGCGAAGTCATATATTATGCAGGAGATATAAGCGGTCAGTATCAGAATTCATTTACTGCCTCAGCAACCACATCATATGATGATGCATATAAGTTCATATACGAAAATTCTGTTCTCGGAATGCCGGATATAAAATTTGTATACATTGATAACGAAGGCAGACAGAGAGAAAACAGATTCAACAGCAGTTCTGATGAATGTGCTACAGGCTGGACAAAGGAAAATGTAAAGGCTTGTTTTATAAAACAGTCTGACAAGGAATTCTCATATCAGTATAAAAAAGCTGATTCATCTGAATGGTATGACTGCGATTCAGAATTTGAAATATCAGAAGGCGGAGAATATGATTTCAGGTCTGTATCAGAAACAGGTGTTTATTCTGAAAAACTCACTGTAAATGTGAGAATATGCAAGGATATTCCAAAGCAGGGCGTAATATCAATTCTGAATGGTTCAATAACAAATAATTCAGGAAACGGTACATGGTATAAGGAACTTGAGGTTGAACTCAGAAATGAAAATCCTTATGATGACTCAGTGCCGAAAACTATTACCCACTGCGATATATACAAAACCGACTCAAACGGTACAAACAAAATCGGATATGTAAGAATTGCCGCCGGAGAAACTGCTGAAAAAATCAGCATGACAAACTCAGTCACTCTTACTGAACAGAATTCAGCAGCGGATTTCACTGTAAACAATTCAGGCATATATGAATTCAGATACTTTACTGCCGATGAAGCCGGCAATTATACCGATACCGTTTCAGCATTCTATAATGTCCAGTGTGAAGAACCGGTTATATATTCACTCAATTTTGAAAACAGAAACCTTATTGATTCAAAGAATCTTTACTTTATGTCCGCAGACCTTTCACAGCTTACTGTTGATGCCGATTTCGGATTCAGTGGACCGGCTGATTCTGATGCCGTTGTATGCGAATATAAATCAGTACTTTCTCAGGAATGGAAAAAATGTGACAATGCCAACCTTTTCAATGATGATAAGTACGATATAAGAGTTACAATCAAAAACAAGGCAGGCATGACTGCGGTTGCTGATAATGTATCAATTATAGTAGATACAAAAATTCCGGTAGGAGAAAATAATGCACCTGAAATAAAAATAGCCGCTTCAGGTACTTCAAAAAATGGCATATACAATGGTGATGTAAATATTGACATATCCGCCAAAGACCCGGCTCAGAACAATGTCTATTCAGGTCTTGAACGTGTTTCATACTGGATTAATGATAATGAAACAGGCGAAGTCATAATTGAAGATGATATTTTTAATTATGATATTGAAAAGAATATTGATATTGATGATGTACAGCAGTCATTTTCAGACAGAATAGTAATTCCTTCATGGGTGGATACAAATTTCACCATTTCTGTTGAGGCTGTTGATAATGCGGGAAACAGAAAGGTTTCATCAAAGAGCATCAAACAGGATACATCTGCTCCTGATGTCGTTGTTTCATATGATAATAACAGGACTGTAAACGGTCTTTTCAATGCTTCAAGAACTGCAAAGATAACGATTGATGAAAGAAACTTCAATCCTTCAGACGTTGTTATACAGGCATCAAATGCAGATGGTGCAGCTCCTTCAGTTAGCGGCTGGTCTTCAAATGGCAGCATACATACTGCAACTGTTACTTTTGCTGATGACGGAAATTATTCATTCAACGTAAGCTACACCGATTCAGCCGGAAATGAAGGCTCTGTTGAGTATATAGGCGAATCCCCGAATTCATTTACAATTGATAAAACTGCTCCGGTTATCAAGCTTACATATGATAACTATGATGCTGTAAACGGAAGCTATTACAATAAAAAGAGAACTGCAACCATAACTGTTGAAGACAAGAATGTTGATACAGCTTCACTCAGCAGCGGAATAAATATATCCGCAATGCTTGACGGTGAGGCAGTAAGTGTTCCTTCTGCTTCATGGTCATCAAACGGCAATGTGCATACTTGTGTTATTGAATTTGCTGATGATGCTGAATACTCATTTACAGTAGCCGTTTCTGATACTGCCGGAAATTCAAACGGTCTTTCAAAGCAGTCATTCACTATTGATACTGCTGCTCCGAATGTATCAATAACAGGAGTCTACAATATGTCTGCAAACAAGGGTTCGGTTATGCCTGTTATTGAATATTCCGATTCAAACCTTGATGAAAAAAATGTTTCAATTTCTCTCAGAGGTGCAAACAATGGCAATGTCGGAATTATAAAGGAAAATTATAAGATAACAAATGGTACAAGAATTGCTGTAAATAATTTTATTGATGCAGAAAAACTGGACAGTGATGACCTCTATGTACTTGAAGTTACTGCGACTGATAATGCAGGTCTTTCAACAACAAAGAAGGTTGAATTTTCAATTAACAGAACAGGTCCTGTATATGTAATAGATGAGTCACTGAATGATTATCTCAACAACTATAATAAAGAACCTGAAGATATAAAGATTTTTGTATATGATGTTGACCCTATTGTTGAGTCACATATCAATGTAATAAAGGACGGTACTGCAAGCTTTATTGCAGCAGAAAAAGATTACAGTGTAACTGCTGTAATGCCTGATGCTGAACAGGAAATATACAGATATACATATGAATATCTTATATCAGCAAAAAACTTTGAACAGAATGGTACATACAATGTAATACTTACTGCAAAGGATAATGCTGAAAACAATTCAGACAATACCGCTTCAAAACTAAGCCTTAAAGCTGGTGAGGAAAAAGAAACAAGTGCTGAAATAAGATTCACAATTGACAATATCGCTCCTACGGTAATATTCGACAATCTTAATTCAAATGGAAAATATAATACAGATGTAAAGAATGTATCTTTTATAATGCATGATAATATCTCATCACTTTCACTTGATTCAATAGAGATATTTGTCAATGGCAATAAAGTCGATATAACTGATGACGGTGAGAAATATTCATTTGTTGTAAACAGCAGTTCAAGTTCTCAGGATATATCTGTTAAATGTACTGATAATGCCGGAAATGTAAATGAGCTTACATTTAACAATGTTCTTGTAACATCAGATAAATTCAAGCTTTATCAGAAACAGATAATTGCTGTACTTATATCACTCATAGTTATGATTATCTCAGGAACAATCATTATAACTAAGAAAAATTCAAAGAACAGTCATTAATAAGTCCGGATATTTCAGATAATAAGAAGAATTCTCTGTTTAATGCAGAGTCTTGTGCAAAAGAAGGATGTTATGAAAAAATTCAGGGCAAAGGCGTTTACGCTTGTTGAAACGATTGTTGTAATGCTGATACTTGCACTGCTTGCAACAATGTTTATTCCGAATATGCTTGGATATATTGAACGTACTCATCAGACTGCTGCAATTATGGAATGCAGAAGCACTGTAATTGCAGCTCAGACGATACTCAATCAGACATATGCATATCATACCGCAGATTTTGAAGGCGTTTACAAAGATAATGTATATACAATAAAAACCAGTTCATACAATACCGGAAAAAGCAATGTGATTAACCTTAGTTCATATAACGGTATGGACAGCAGTCTTAATGGTGTTATATGCGGTCTTGCGGAGGCAGATGGTGAGGTAGTATCCATACGGACTGATGATTCATGCCGTCTGGAATATCTGGTCTATGCCGCTTCAAACGGTCAGATTGTTGAATATGATTCCTCGATAGATTCATCATACAGCATAATGGAATAGATAAAAATAAAAGCGAATGATAAAATTTATCATTCGCTTTTTTGCGGCAAGTTGCCGCCTCCGGTTCGTAGCAAGCCGCTTTCAGCGGCTTAGTTCTAACGTTAACTTTATTTACCGGCTCGACCGCATTGTTTACTGGTATCACAAAATAATTTAACGTGAGTTCGACAGGTTCGTTTTTGCAGAAGCGAACGCAGAATTGTTAAAATTCCAAAACAAAAAAGGAAAAACCGGCGTAATTGGTTTTTCCTTTTGCTGTAAAATAATAAAAATACACATTAAATTTCGATGCCGTTTTCTATCATAAGTTTCCTTGCACTTTCAAGTGAATCAACACCGGTTCTGTTTTTTATCGGTGCAAATTCTCTGTTTCTTATCACCTCATATGAAAGGCAGTTTTTCTGCATATGAACCATATCAAGAACAAGTGTTTCAAATTTATATCCGTTTGGCTTTTCAGGCTCAATATAAGCTCCTGATTCATCAAGGTATGGGATTTTCTTTTCCACCACATGAACAGGAAATGCATTTTGAGAAGTTGCCTCAAGACTGTCTGTTCTGAAAAGATAATTGAGGATAACTCCGTAATTATATGCAAGCGTACCATCGGCATTTCTAAGGTTCTGCATTTCCTCAGTCATTTCATAGTATTCAACGATTGAGGGTTTTCCGTCCTCCAGACATAATACGCCGACTTTTTCATCAGGCGATGCTTTTCGTACTACTTTTGAGCCGGACATATTGCCGGTTGCTATAACAGCTCCTATGAAATAAGGGTCTGCGATTTTTTGCAGTACATTGTCAACCGAAAATACATTCAGCCATTCGATAGTGCTGTTTTTTATTTTGTTTCCTGCATCTGAATTTTTGAGTGATGAAAACCATCCGCCGTTGCCGTTCGGGGAAAGTGATATTCTGTCCTTTGCTTCGAGATATATCTTTCCGTTATAATCGACAGAGGGAGCCATTTCCTGTATAAAGAATGAAATATAATCCTTATTGTAGCCGAAATAGTTGTTTTTCTCAAAGAATTCAATTGTATCCTGATTATTTTTTTCACTTGTCATTATAAAAAGCGGTACCCATGCATCAGCCATTCTGACTACTTCCATGGTATTATTTATAAGACATTCAAAGAGATACAAAGTTTTGTTTATTCCGACATTCAGCATACCTTTCGGTTTATCCGAACCAAGTCGTGTACCCTGACCGCCTGCAAGGAGTACAGCTCCGACTTTGCCGTTTCTTATTGCATCAAGTCCGGCTTCGAGAAATTCATCTTTTCTTTTTTCGGCTTCCTCTGCGGTCAATGCACCGAGAGGCTCTATTTTTCCTTTTTTTGACTTTTCATTGTTGTTTTTAAGAAGTGAGAGAAGTGAAAAATCTATGTCTTTTATCTGTCTGAGAAGGTTTTCACGACTTTCATCTGATAATTCGTCATAATATTTAAGAAGATGCAGCTGCCCATATTTTTCAAGGGTTTTATATATTTCATTGTACATTTTTTATTCTCCTTGTCTTTTTATATTTTTATGTATACAATTATAAAATATTATGTGATGAAAGTCAATAGAGTTTATATAATTTCAGAAATATTTTATTTGCCATGACAGAATATGCAGTTTATAAGAGGTATTGCAAATGAAAAGGCAAGTGAAACAAGTATATGATTTTCTGATAATGCAACTGTTGAAAATACTGCCTGAAGCGGCGGAAAATATATTGCTGCCGTAATGACTGCCGCTGAAAACAATACCGCAAGTATCAGCTTCTTATTGTTGAAATACGGCACTGTAAATATATTGCCGCTTTCGGATTTACATTCAAATACATGAATAAGCTGTGAGGCTACAAGCGTAAGCAATGCACAGGTTCTTGCAATACTTAAATCCGAACCTGCTCTTAGTATCGTTGTAAAACAGCCGAGTGTGCATATTCCTATCATTATTCCACGGAAAATTATTCTGAACATAAGACCGTCAGAAAAAAAGCTCTCATCGGATTTTCTCGGCGGCTTCTGCATAACTCTGCTGTCGGTCGGCTCCATACCCAGTGCAATCGCCGGAAGTCCGTCTGTAATCAGATTTACAAGCAGAAGCTGAACCGGAAGCATTACTATCGGCAACCCCATGATTATTCCTGCAAACATTGTTATTACCTCACCGATATTGCATGAGAGAAGATACCTCACGAATTTTCGGATATTGGCATATATGCCTCTGCCTTGCTCAACGGCTGATACAAGTGTTGCGAAGTTATCATCAAGCAGAATTACATCTGCCGACTGCTTTGTCACATCTGTTCCGGTTATTCCCATAGCAACTCCGACATCTGCTTCTTTTATAGCCGGTGCATCATTTACACCGTCACCCGTCATGGTTACAATATGACCTTTTTTCTTGTATGCTCTTACAAGACGCAGTTTATGTACCGGCTCAACCCTCGCAAATACGGATATATCATCAAGACATTCCAGCAGTTCATCATCACTAAGCTTATCAAGCTCTGCACCTGTCATTACACGCTTACCCTTTAATATGCCTGCCTGACGAGCAATAGCTGCCGCTGTTTTCTTATGGTCGCCCGTTATCATTACCGTCCGTATATTCGCCTTTGAACATTTCTTTACAGCAATTTTAGCCTCCTCACGCAGCGGGTCTATCATTCCCGTAATTCCCAGAAAAACCATATCGGACGGTTCACCGCCGTGAAATGATGTTTTTTCGGCATATGCAAGAACTCTCAAAGCCTTATCCGACATCTCATCAACCTTTGTCTGAATGTCATTCCGCATTGAGTGGGTAAGCGGTATAATTCCGCCTGATGTATATATAAATGAGCATTTGCCGAGTATAACATCTGACGCACCTTTTGAAAATGCTGTTTTCTGTCCTGATTTTTCCATTGATATTACGGTCATACATCTTGTTTCGCTGTCAAACGGTATCTCATCAGTACGCTTATAATCATATTTCAGCTTTTCGGCAGTAAATCCGCCTTTTGCCGCCATAACAAGCAGTGCGGCTTCAGTCGGGTCGCCAACAACATTCCATGTGCCGTCACCTTTTAAATTTCCACGTTCTCTTGATGATATTTCACTGTCGGTTGTTATTATACTGTTATTGCATAATACACAGCATTTCAGAAGTTCGGAAAGAGGTTTGCTGCTTATAGGATTTATACTTTTATTATCATATGTTATATTTCCTGCTGTGCGGTATCCGTTTCCGCTTACTGAAAAATCCTTTCCATCACAGTAAATATCTGTTACTGTCATTTTATTTTCGGTGATAGTTCCTGTTTTATCGGTGCATATTACCGATGCACAGCCGAGAGTTTCAACGGAATGAAGCCTGTTTACAAGAGCATTATGCTTCATCATACGGTTTACAGCCAATGCAAGTGCTATGGTTACAGTTGCGGGAAGTCCCTCAGGAATTGCGGCTATGGAAATTGTTATGCCCGTCATAAGCATATCGAAAACCGGTTCTCCACGCAGTATTCCTGCAAGAAATACTATTATACATACGGCTATACATATAAGAGCAACGATTTTTCCGAGTTCGCCGAGTCTTTTCTGCAATGGGGTTTCAGTATCCTCAATTTCAGAGAGCATACCCGATATTTTACCCATCTGAGTATTTTTGCCTGTTGATATTACCTTTGCACAGGCATGACCTCTTGTTATTACTGTTCCTGCATATGCGATTTCAGGGCGGTTGAGAGAATTGTCCTTATCATCGGGCATACCATTAATTTTAGCAACTGCTTCGGCTTCGCCTGTGAGTATTGATTCATCTGCATACAGACTGACCGATGACAATACCACGCAGTCGGCAGGTACTTTATCGCCCGTATCAAGCTCAATTATATCATCTGTAACGATTTTTTCGGCATTTACAACGCATAATTTTCCGTCACGATATACCTTTGCAGTCGGAGAAGTCATATTTTTAAGAGCCTGCAAGGTTTTTTCGGTACGGTATTCCTGTATAAATCCAAGTATCGCATTAAGCAGAACTATCAGTATTATGGTAACTGCATCATATATCTCACCGAGAAGTACGGATATGCCGGTAGCGGCAAGAAGTATCATTACCATTACATCTCTGAACTGTCCGAGAAATATTTTCAAAGGTCCTGTTTTTTTCTTTTCGGCAAGACAGTTAAGACCGTCCGAGGAGAGTTTTTTTTCAGCCGCCGCTGTCGTTAATCCTGTCATAAATAAAATCCACCCCGTTTCAAGTGTTCAATATAATATTATTCAGTATCAGCATAAATTATCCTATGTACACGGAAATCAATTTTTAAATCTATGCTGTAAATTTAATTAACGTGAGTTAGATAACCAAAAATAAAAGTTTTGGTCAAGCTTTTTCAAAAGCTTGCGGTTTCCAA
>JBJEQS010000004.1:0-4560 GCA_051881875.1 Oscillospiraceae bacterium | reverse complement strand
TTAAGTTGTGAATTCCGTATGTTTCCTGAAGTTCTGTCTGAAGGTATTTCCAGAGCTGGTTATATACTTCAGGACCTTCCTTGCCCCACCAGAACCATGAAACGCCGCCGTTTGAATAGTTACCATCTGCTTCATGAAGCGGACGGAATATTACAGGAACTCCTGCGTCCTGCAATTCTGAAAGCTGTTCAGCAAGATTTTTAATACAAAGCTCCCAGTAATCATTTTCAGGTGTTCCTTTTTCCATTGCCTTTGACGGACTGAAATCACATTTTTCAGAATATGTTGTCTTTGAGAAATCAAGCGGCTCACCAAGGGTATAATCAGCCATAGTAACCGGAACGTTTATATGCCATGATGCTGTACAGATACCATTTTTGTTATTTGTCCAGTCAATCATTCGCTCAACAATTCCATCGTCCCACTTATAGCAAGGGCAGTTTGCACCGAAATCAAAGCCCTGTATTGCAGGCATATCGCCGACAGTTTCCTGAAGATACTTCAATTCTCTGTCATATTCACAGTAGTTATAATTACGGTTCTGTGAATCATAGCTGTAAACCTGACCATTTTCGTCAGTGCATTTCCATACGAATGTTGAACCATCATCAGCAACAGCCTTATCTTCTTCATTAAAGCTGTATGTCTTTCCTGTGTCATCAATACAAACATTGGATGCAGCATCATAACGAATTGTCGTAGTTACTTTATGACCACCGCCATAAATTGTCTGCTGACCTGAAAGAATACCTGTTCCATATACATCATAAAGATAATTCATAAGACCTTTAACTTCTTTTGTTGCTTTCTCATCACATGGAACAACTGTAGCAGTTGCTTTTAAATCAGGCATTTCAGCTGTCTTTATTGTAATTGTGTCAAACGCAGCATATCCGTATTTGGGGACTAATGCAATTTTATTTGTTCCCTTTTTAAGTCTGAATTTACCGAACTCTGTATCCTGCCACTTATCAGAAAAAGCAAATATTTTGTTATACTCCGCACCGTTGATTGTAATAGTCTGCATTCTGCCCTCCTCAGAGAGTATCTGTGCATATCTTACATCAAATTCATACAAGCCTTCCTCAGGTGCTTCAACTTCAAATTCAATATTGTTACTTGTAAGATAAGCAAATCCATCTCCTGAATATCCGGGAAGCTGTGTTTCGTAAATTGATGTCCATAAATCAGCACCTTCAAGCGTTTCACATTCAAAAGTGCAGGTAAATGCTTCCTTTTCTGTTTCAGCATATACGCCCATGCCTGTAAAGCATACTGACGTAAGGGCAGCTGCTGAAATCAGTGATATAATCTTCTGAGTTTTTGATGTCATAAAAATCTCCTCCGACTGCAAATTTTATCCATAATGATTAATATTTATTTATAATTTAAGTATACTATAAAAACCTTTAAATAAGCTTAAAATTTTTAATATAATATATAAATTTTTAGTTATTTTGACGTCAAATATGGTAGTTCTTTATTTTTTTAATATGTATAAGAAAATGTCATGGAAACTTATTATAATATTTTATAAAAAATGGAAATTATTTTTTTCAAAACCCTTGATTTTTGCGAAATACTATGTTAAAATATGGAAGTAATCAAATTTTTTTAGGAGGTAAAACAATGATAAACAAAGTTAAGGTTCTGATTGGAGATGACAGCGTTGAATATGGTATTGCCTGTGCAAGCACACTTCGTTCCAAAGGGCTGTATGTGATTACAAGGCAAAAGGACGGAAACGTCATACTGGATTCCATCAGGAACGATTCACCCGATGTTGTTGTGATTGATGCTATACTTCCGCATATTGATGCCATCGAAATTATCAAAAAAATTTCTGCTTCAAGCTGCAAGAAGCCCGCATTTATCATAACTTCAGCTTATGACAACACTTTCATAGAAAGGCAGGTTATGCAGAACGGTGCATCATATTTCATGCTGAAACCATTTGATGTAAATGCACTCGGCGACCGTATTCTTTCATTAACTCAGGAAGGAGGTGCAAAATGTCCTGACAAATCAGCCGGCTCTCAGAATACGGAACAGGATATGGAAATTGTTGTCACTGATATGATACATCAGCTCGGAGTTCCGGCTCATATCAAAGGGTACCATTATCTCAGAGAGGCTATACTCTCATCACTCGCAGACCCCGATTTGCTCGAAAGTGTCACAAAATCACTCTATCCGAATGTTGCACAGAAATTCCAGACCACCTCATCAAGAGTTGAACGTGCAATACGCCATGCAATTGAAATAGCATGGGACAGAGGAAATCTTGATACTCTCAATGCATTTTTCGGATATACGGTAAATACCTGCAAGGGTAAACCGACAAATTCCGAATTTATAGCACTTATAACCGACAAGCTAAGACTTCAGTACAAGTCAGTTCTCCGAGCATAAAAAATTTGCACTTGTAAAACAAATCTTTTTATGTTATTATAATAATTACATTACAGCCAGTAATATACTTATAATGAAAGGATTTGATTTTTATGTATTTTGAAGAATTTGACATCTCTTCACTGGAGTTCAATCCGTTCAGCCTTATTGGAAAAGACTGGACACTTATTACTTCAGGAAATCAGGAAGCTTATAATACAATGACAGCCTCATGGGGCGGTATGGGCGTTATGTGGGGAAAAAATGTCGTTGAATGTGTTATAAGACCTTCAAGAAGAACTATTGATTTTATTGAAAGCAATGACCTTTTTACACTTTCTTTCTTTGATGAAGAATATCGTGAGGCTCTTAAATTCTGCGGCTCACATTCCGGAAGGGATTATGACAAGGCTAAGGAAACAGGACTCGTTCCATGGTTCACTGATGATACAACTGCATTTAAACAGGCAAAGCTTGTGCTTGTATGCAAAAAGCTTTATTCACAGGAACTTGACATAAATCTTTTCAATGACAAGAGCTGTCTGAAATGGTATGAAACTGACGGTGTTCATAAGGCTTTTGTAGGCGAAATTATCAAGGCCTACAGAAAAGTCTGATTTTAACCAGCTATTTTGATGATTTCTTTTTAATATTATGTTATTCAGGGACTATTTTTTATAATAGTCCTTTTTCTTTGCGGCAAGCTGCCGCCTGCACTTTTCAGTATTATTCTTTAACCAAATGGTCGAGTAGGTGCAAAATGCACCAATAAAGCAAAAACTTTTTCTTTTGGTTGTCGAACTCCCGTTGGATAAAATCAAACACTTAAAAGTTATTGGGAATTTTAGTCGTTCCTACAGAAATATCACACAAAAAAGGACAGTCATCTGACTGCCCCTTTAAAATATATTCAGCAAAAATTATTTTTATTATATAACTCTTACCTTGATTACTCCGTCAACAGCTGAGATTGCTGATACTGCTGAATCTGTAACGCTTGCTGCGTCAATCATTGTATATGCATAGTCTTTTCTTGACTTATTGAGCATATTGTCAATGTTTATGCCCTCATTGCCGAGAATTGTTGTAACCTGTGAAATGATTGCAGGAACATTCTTGTGAATGATGCAGATTTTCTTGCCTGCTGCATTCATAACTGCTTCAGGAAGATTTACACTGTTGATGATATTTCCGTTTTCGATATATTCAACGAGTTCATTTGCAGCCATTACTGCACAGTTGTCTTCACTTTCAGGTGTTGATGCACCGAGGTGAGGAATTGCAACTATGCCTTCAACATCAATTGTATTTACATTCGGGAAATCTGTTACATATCTTGCAACTTTCTTGCTTTCAAGAGCAGCAATAAGGTCAGCATCGTTTACGAGCTCTCCTCTTGCGAAGTTGAGAATTCTTACGCCGTCCTTCATCTTTGCAATTGTTTCAGCATTGATAAAGCCCTTTGTATCTGCATTGCATGGTACATGGATTGTTATGTAGTCAGCTTCTGCATATACTGCATCATTTGAATTTACAACCTTTACAGCCGGATTGAGCTTGAGAGCTGCATTTACAGACATGAACGGGTCAACGCCTACAACTTTCATGCCTATTGCAAGAGCCGCATTCGCAACCAGACAGCCGATAGCTCCAAGACCAATGATACCAAGAGTCTTGCCCTGTACTTCAGGACCTACAAACTGTGACTTGCCTTTTTCAACTGCCTTAGGAGCATTTTCATCACCCTTGAGAGTCTTTACCCAGTCCATAGCACCTGAGATATTTCTTGATGCAAGGAAAAGACCTGCAAGAACGAGTTCCTTAACAGCATTTGCATTAGCACCCGGAGTATTGAATACACAAATACCCATGTCAGCACATTTGTCAACAGGAATATTGTTTACGCCTGCACCTGCTCTTGCAATTGCAAGAAGATTTGAGCCGAATTCCATATCATGCATGGCTGCTGAACGAACCATTATTGCATCAGGATTTTCAACGCTGTCAGCAATTGTATACTTGCTCTTATCAAATATATCCGTACCGCAGGCAGCAATTTTGTTTAGTGTCTGAATATTATACATCAGGGATTACCTCCAAATATTAAATATATTACAAATTAATTTTAGCACAGCCATACCTGATTGTCAAGTATAAGCTGTAATTACA
>JBJEQS010000003.1:0-4568 GCA_051881875.1 Oscillospiraceae bacterium | reverse complement strand
CAAACTTTTTCCAAAAAAAGTTTGGGCGGCTTTCAGCCGCCTGATGAAATTCCCAAATAAGCCGTAACGGGAGACCAATGGTCGCCCCTACAAAACAAAAAGCGTATCCCTTAATTAAAAGGATACGCTTTATTTAAAATATTCTTAAATATTGATTAGCCGGCAGCATTGAGCTTCTTAGCGAGCTGTGACTTCTTTCTTGCAGCAGCATTTTTATGCATAAGGTTATGAGCAGCAGCCTGGTCAACCTTCTTTATAGCAAGTCTGATAACGGCTTCCTTATCAGTAGCATTTGTTGAAACTGCGATGTCAGCCTGTTTGAGAATAGTCTTGAGGTTTGACTTTCTTGCCTTGTTGTTGGCAGCCTTAACCTTGTTAACCTTAACTCTTTTCTTTGCAGATTTAATGTTTGGCATTCGTATGCACCTCCTTGAAAAAATAAAGATAAAAAAGAAAAAGCATAAAATAAAATCAGCAGAGACACAATGTTGATTTTAAAATTATGTGTATGGAACGACCATACGAACCTAAATAATATAATAACATTATTTTCGCAAAAAATCAATAGTTATTTTAAAATATTTTAAAAAAATTTTGCGGCGAGTTGCCGCCTCCGGTTTTTAGTCAATATTTTTCTTTGTGGTGGTCAGTAATATGTGACTTACCTTGCATATAACCGTAGTGTCAGCATAAAAATTTTCGGGTAGGTACAAAATGTAACAATAAAACTAAAACCGAAAGAAAAAATTTTGGTTAAACAGATGTTTTTCAAGGTTATTTAAAGCTTTGAAAATTATAATCTTTAATAAAGTATCGTATATAATAAAATTCGTCAGCCAGCGGATTTTATCAGCTTATATATACGGTGCATGAGAGTATTCAGCCAACTCTCGAAAGGGATTTAGTTTATCAAAAAGTTTTAATCTATTAAAAAAGGAGCATGATTAAGTTATGATATGGAATAAAAGAATAACATCTGTTGTAACATCAGCAGTCTTTACTATGTCTGCATTATGCACAACAGCTCAGTTCGTATTTTCATCAGGCGAAGAAGTTTCCGCTGAACTTACATCTCAGACAGCACAGCAGATTACATCACAGATGACAATAGGCTGGAACCTCGGAAATACTCTCGATGCAACAGCACCGAACGGCACTCCGTCAACAGCCTCACCAAAGAAGTTTGCAACAGCATGGGGAAATCCTGAACCGACAGAGGAACTCATCGACACTGTAAACAAGGCAGGCTTCAATACTATCCGTATACCTACTACATGGTATCAGCACCTCGAATACAATGAAGCTACAGATACATACGAAATCAATGAAAACTGGATGGCTTATGTAAAGCAGGTTGTTGACTGGGCTTATGAAAGAGATATGTTCATAATCCTTAACATTCACCATGAACAGTTTATAAATGTTGCTCAGTTTACTGATGAAACTCTTGCAGAAGCTCAGAAAAAAGTAGGCGATATATGGAAACAGGTTTCAAAGGAATTTGAAAACTATGACCAGCACCTCATATTTGAGGGCATGAACGAACCTCGTCAGAAAGGCAATTCTTCCGTTTCAGAATGGGGCAACGGCGGCGAAGACGGCGGTTATTCATGGAAATATATCAACACTCTCAACCAGACATTCATTGACGCTATCAGAAGTGAAGGCTCTGCCGCAAACAGTGAAAGACTTCTTATGATTCCTGCATATGTTGCAACAACTGATACACAGGCTCTCAACGCTGTTGAAATACCTGAGGGCAGCGGCAATATCGCTCTCTCAACTCATGCTTATTCACCTTATTTCTTTACCATGGCAACAGATAAATATGCCAACCATGAATTCCCGGGCAAGAGCGGATATGGTGAAGATTATGAACAGTCACTCGCAACCCTTTTCAGCAATCTTAAATCAGTATCACAGTCCAAGAATGTTCCGATTATCATGGGCGAATTCAGTGCATCTGACTTCAGCAATACTGAATCAAGAGTAAACTGGGCTAAGTCATACCTCGGCTATGCGAAGGACGCAGGAATTCCATGCGTACTCTGGGATAACAACGTTGTTGATGATGGTACAGCAAGCTCAGGCGAAGCTCATGGATATATCTACAGAGCTACAAACACAATCTATCCGAATTCAAAGCCGGTTCTTGCCGCTATGATGGATACTGTCGGCGTTACAGATTATGTTCTCCCTGATTACAAGGAATATGAAAAACCTGCTTTCTCATGGGATACAGTTGGCATTGAAGACAACTGGGTTGAACTTTATCGCAATGATGAAGGAAAGAAGCTTGATGCATGGAAAAACATGACTGTTGACGGTTGGAAAGACTATGCAAATGAAAAATATATGTTTGCATTTGTATATGATTCAGATGATAAGGCTGAAATCGTATTTATGAATTCTTCAGGCGGCGAAAACTGGAACAGAGTTGCCGCTGATGATGACAAGTCAAAACAGTTCGTTGCTTACTTTACATATGATGAAATAGTTTCATCAATCATAGGCGGCGGAACACTTGAAGATATGGACTGTCTTTTCCTCAGTGCAACAATGAAAGAACTCACTGCTTATGGTCTTTATGCAGTACCGGTAGCAGGTGAACAGCCTGTTGACCCGCCGGTAGGTGTAAATAAGGGTGACCTTAACCTTGATGATGAAGTAAACTGCATAGACTTTGTACTTATGAAAAATCATATCCTTACAGGCAGAGAGATTGCCGCAGCTGCTGAATTCAATGCTGATATGGATTCAGACGGCAACATAAATGTAAAGGACGTATTAATGCTTAAAAAACTTATCCTTAATGTAGCATAAAAAATATATTTGTCAGAAATAACCCCTTTTCCGATAATATCGGGAGAGGGGCGTTTCTGTTTAACGTGAGTTCGACAAACAAAAGAAAAAGTTTTGGTTATCGAACTCACGTTTTTTATAAAAAAAGGTTGGGCGGCTTTCAGCCGCCTGATAAAATTCCCATCAATCAATATCAAAAATGGACGGATATTATAAAAATATCCGTCCATTAAGTATCTTAATAAATAAATTATGTTAATTACTTAACTTCCTTAATCCAGCCGAATTTATCTTCAATCTTGCCGTACTGGATACCTGTCATTGTATCATAAAGCTTCTGTGAAACTTCACCGATTTTGTTATCGTTGATAACCATAACCTTATCGCCCCACTTGAGCTTGCCTACAGGTGAGATAACAGCGGCTGTACCTGTACCGAATACTTCTTCAAGCTTGCCGTTGTCATAAGCTTCAGCAACTTCCTGAATAGTAATTCTCTTTTCGGAAACTTTCATGCCCCAGCTCTTGCAGAGTTCGAGAGTAGATTTTCTTGTGATACCTGAGAGAATTGAGCCATGGAGTGCAGGTGTAACGATTTCCCCGTCAATTTTGAAGAAAATGTTCATAGCACCAACTTCTTCTATGTATTTCTTTTCAACACCGTCAAGCCAGAGAACCTGTGAGTAGTTCTGTTCATGAGCCTCATTCTGAGCGATGAGAGATGCGGCATAGTTGCCGGCAGTCTTTGTGAAGCCCATACCGCCCTTAACGGCTCTTACATAGTTGCTTTCAACGTAGATGCTTACAGGGTCAAGTCCTGATGCATAGTAAGGGCCTGATGGTGACATGATGATGATGAACATATATTCATCGGCAGGACGAACGCCGAGGAACGGGTCAACAGATATGATAAACGGTCTGATATAGAGAGATGCACCGTCAGTATGCGGAACCCAGTCCTTATCAATCTTAACAAGTTCATTAAGAGCATGAAGTGCGAATTCTTCATCAATCGGAGGGATAACAAGTCTTTCATTGGAAACATTAAGTCTTCTGAAATTTTCTTCAGGTCTGAAAAGCTGAATTTTATCATCGGCAGTTCTGTAAGCCTTCATGCCTTCAAAAACTTCCTGACCGTAATGCAGACACATAGTTGCAGGACTGAGGGAGAGAGGACCGAACGGAACTATTCTCGGATTATACCAGCCTTTGCCTGTTTTATAATCCATAATGAACATATGGTCAGTAAAGATATGACCGAAGCCAAGCTTTGATTCATCTTCAGGCTTAGCCTTTGGATTAGGATTAAGTTCAATAGTAATTTTTTCCATAACTTTAAACCTCTTTATAAAAAATTTAAGCAAGAAAAGTATTGCTTTTCCGTATAGTTTAATTATACTATTAATTGTATTAATTGTCAATTATGAAAATATATAATTTATTGCTAATTCGACAAATAAATAACGTGAGTTATATGAAAAAAGGGCTGACAATAAGGAATTTGGGTTATTGCGGCAAGTTGCCGCCTCCGGTTCGTAGCAAGCCGCTTTCAGCGGCTTAGTTTCAGAGGACACATTATTTATCGGCTCGACCGCATTGGTCAATTCCGCATTATGCGGTCGAGCCATAAGAAAAAAGTTATAAGTAAATAAAGCAACGAAAATAAAAGTTTTTGTCCAGCTTTTTGCGGCGAGTCGCCGCCTCCGGTTTTTAGTATCAACTTTATCCAAATGGTCGGGTAGGTACAAACTGAACCAACAAAACAAA
>JBJEQS010000002.1:0-19749 GCA_051881875.1 Oscillospiraceae bacterium | reverse complement strand
GAGACGACCCGGGAAGATAAGGCGATGCCGGCTCTTTCTTTTTCCCCCTTGACCTTGTGTTGAGGGGGGTTATTTTTTTGTTTTTTTATTTGACTTTGAATAAATATGTGGTATAATTAATAGTGTATGTATATATCAGCCTTTAAATGAAATAACATATTATATATAGTAAATATGGAGGCGGATAATATGCATAACAGCAATAATGAATTTGAAGAAAAAGATAAGGATAATGAAAACAATCAGGATACATCTCAGATTGAACAGATAGAAAAAATAGGTTCAGTTATTCCTGAAAATTCCAAACATATAATTCATTGTCTTACTATTATCGGACAGATTGAAGGTCATTATGTGCTTTCATCTCAGAATAAAACTACTAAATATGAACATATAATTCCGGTTCTTACAGCGATTGAACAGGACAGAAATATTGAGGGATTGCTCATAATACTGAATACAGCGGGAGGAGATGTTGAAGCCGGTCTTGCTATTGCGGAGCTTATAGCAGGAATGAAAATTCCGACTGTATCACTTGTTGTCGGCGGTGGTCATTCAATAGGTGTGCCATTGGCTGTAAGTGCCGAAAAATCCTTTATTGTTCCATCTGCTACTATGACTATACATCCTGTGCGAATGAATGGTCTTGTACTCGGCGTTCCTCAGACATTGCATTATTTTGATAAAATGCAGGACAGAATTATAAATTTTGTCACATCAAACAGCAATATGACGGAGGAATGTTTCAGAAGTATGCTTATGAATACAGGTGAGCTTGTTATGGATATGGGAACTGTTCTTGATGGTGAAAAAGCTGTTGAAACCGGACTTATTGACAGTATGGGTGGTTTGAGTGATGCGATAGAATGTCTTTATTCATTGATTGAAAATGGTGAAAAACGATATTCTGATGATGAGGAAAAAAAGAAAGCTTCTGAGAATTCATAATTATTCAATAAATAAAAGTTGGGAGGACATTATATTATGACATTGATTGATGCTGTTGTGCAGGCTGTAATTCAGGGGTTAACTGAATTTCTGCCTGTTTCAAGTTCGGGGCATATTTCATTATATCAGCATTTTACGGGTAACAGCGGCGAGGGGGCATTACTTTTTTCTGCAATACTTCACCTCGGAACTCTTGTCGCTGTATTTATCGCATTCAGAGATACTATATGGGCATTGATGAAGGAATGTGTTTCTCTTATAAAGGATTTGTTTACAGGCAAATTCAAATGGAGTGCGATGAATGGTGAAAGAAGAATGATAATAATGCTTATTATTTCACTGCTTATGCTTATTCCTTTTTATCTTTTCAAGGACTTTTTTGAAGGTATTTCGGAGGATAATGATATAATAGTCGAGGGTTTCTGCTTTATATATACCTCAATAATTCTTATGATTTCGGACAGATGCTCAAAGGGAAAGAAAACTCCTGAAAATATCACATTAAAGGATTCTGTCGCAGTCGGCATATTTCAGGGATTTGCCTTGCTGCCGGGAGTTTCACGTTCGGGTTCAACAATATGCGGAGGATTATTCAGCGGATTTTCAAGGGATACCGCTGTAAAATATTCCTTTATACTTGGAATACCAGCCATATTAGGCGGGTGTCTGCTTGAAATAAAAGATGCTGTTCAGGAAAATGCTGTTGAAATAGATTTTCTTCCTTACATAGTCGGCATGGTTATTGCGGCGGTTGTCGGAGTTATGGCAATAAAAATGGTATCATGGCTTGTTAATTCAAATAAATTCAAGATATTTGCATTCTACACATTAATACTTGGAATATGCGTTATTTTAATAGGTGTTTTTGAAAAGATTATTGGCATGAATATAGTGGAATATATGAGCAACAGCAGTATTTTATAGAGAGGAATTATTTATGGCTGATAAGAAAAAAGCGAAAACTAAATACACAAATAATCAGTTCTGGTCTGTGATTCTTTTTTCACTTGGAATTCTTGTTATGCTTTTTGCTGTTATTGAAGGCAGTGCAGGCTGGTTTAAGATACATATAGCACTCAGAGGTCTTTTTGGAATATCTGTTTTTGCTGTGCCTGTAATCCTTACTATAATAGCATATATGATTGCACAGGAAAAAGAGGGCAATGATATTGCAAGGATAGTTATTCAGGGAGCTGTGCTTATAGTGATAATAAGTGCAGTTATTCAGATAATTTTTATAGGAAGCGTTGAGGGAAATGATTTTAACTATAAAATAAAAAGTCTGTACAGCAGCGGAGCGATACTGCATGGCGGCGGTGTTGTCAGTGCAGTTCTTGCAATTCCGCTTATAAGCTTTTTTGGTGAAACGGGTGCAAAAATTATAATAACTCTCATGCTTTTTGTACTTATCATGCTTATTTCAAATATAAGTCTTATGGAACTTTTCGGATTTTTCAAAAAACCATTTAAAAGCATGAAAAATGTGCTGAACGGTATAAGCGAACAGGGAATAGGACAGTATCTTTTCAGTTTTAATGGGCCTGATTTTGATGATGACGATGATGAGGACGAGGAGGAAATCAAGCAGATACCTCAGAAGCGTGAAAAATTTATCAGCAAGCTTATTTCTACTGTGAAGATTGCAAATAAAGATGAAGACGAAGAAGAAAATGAAAAAGATAATGAAATTATTGATATAATAAGCAGTGCGGCAGATAATGTTCCTGAATGTGAAACTGAAAAAAATCCTGTTGAGTGGGAAGATATTGCTGATGGAAGAAGTGATAATGACAGCATTATTGATGTTGAAATATTTGAAAATGATACTGATGATGATAAAGACAATACCGACAGTCATAAAACAGGTTCTCTTGAAGATGGTGAGCGTGAGGAAGTTGATATTGAATTACTGCTGAAAAAATCAGCCGAAGAAAATAAATCAATAAAGCTTAAAAAAGAACAGGAAATAGAAAAAATACTTGAGGAAAATATTCATAAGCCTGAAAAGCCTAAGAAAACAAAGTATATTTTCCCGCCGCTTGATATGCTTAAATCAAGTTCTGACGGGAATAACAGTGCTGTTTCATCAAATGAGATGAAGCAGACTGCTGAAAGACTTGTTGATACACTCAACAGTTTTGGAGTTCAGACAAGAGTTATAGGTATAAGCCGAGGTCCGACAGTTACAAGATATGAATTGCAGCCGTCAGCCGGAGTAAAGGTTTCAAAGATTGTAAATCTTGCTGATGATATAGCATTGAATCTTGCGGCGGCAGGTGTAAGAATAGAAGCTCCTATTCCGGGAAAACCTGCTGTAGGCATTGAAATCCCTAATAAAAACAAGGATACAGTATCACTCAGGGAACTTCTTGAGAGCAATGAATTCAGACGTTCAAAGAGCAAGCTGTCATTTGCAGTAGGACGTGATATTGCAGGCGATGCCATAATAGGCGATATTGCCAAAATGCCCCATGTAATTATAGCAGGTTCTACAGGTTCGGGTAAATCAGTATGTACAAACTCAATAATTATGAGCATACTTTATAAGGCTACACCCGATGAGGTAAGGCTCGTGCTTATCGACCCGAAGATAGTTGAATTCAAGGTCTATGACGGCATACCGCATCTGCTTGTACCCGTTGTTACAGACCCTAAGAAAGCCGCAGGTGCATTGAACTGGGCTGTACAGGAAATGCTCAGACGTTATCAGCTTTTTGCTGATAATAATGTGCGTGATATAACAGGCTACAATGAATATGCACAGGAAAACGACAACATGGAGAAAATGCCGCAGATAGTTATAGCAATAGATGAGCTTGCAGACCTTATGATGGCATCAAAGGACGCAGTTGAAGATGCAATATGCCGTCTTGCACAGATGGCTCGTGCCGCAGGTATGCACCTTATAATTGCCACACAGCGTCCGACCGTTGATATAATCACAGGTCTTATAAAGGCGAATATTCCGAGCCGTATCGCTCTTTCGGTAATGTCGCAGACGGATTCCAGAACAATTCTTGATACAGGCGGTGCGGATAAGCTTCTCGGCAAGGGAGATATGCTGTATTTTCCGTCAGGTATTCCGAAACCTGTCAGAGTGCAGGGCTGTTTCTGCTCAACAAAGGAAATTGAAAGCGTTGTAAATTTCATAAAAAATCAGTCACAGGCTGAATACAGCGATGAAATTCTTGATGAAATAGAGAAGAATATTCCTGTGCAGAAAGGCTCAAAGAATACAGACAGTGCGGCAGATGTCATACCGGTCGGAAATGATGAAATGCTTATTGAACGTGCTATTGATATAGTTGTTGAGATGGGACAGGCTTCAACATCATCATTGCAGAGAAAACTGAAACTCGGATATGCGAGGGCGGCGAGAATTGTTGATGAACTTGAAGAAATGGGAGTTGTCGGTCCGTCTGAGGGAGCAAAACCAAGACGTGTAATAATGTCCAAATCACAGTGGGCAGAGAGAAAGCTTCGTCAGAAAGACGGACAGGAATAAATTTAGGAAGTGCATTTTATGAATGGATTTTTACCGATTTCAAGAGATGACATGAATGAACGTGGCATAGAGCAGTTTGACTTTATATGTGTGACAGGTGATTCATACGTTGACCACCCAAGTTTCGGCATAGCTATAATTTCACGAATGATAGAGGCAATGGGCTTTACAGTTGGAATTATAGCACAGCCCGACTGGAAAAGCGATAAGGATTTTAAAGAACTCGGCAGACCAAAATATGCTTTTCTTGTTACATCTGGAAATATAGATTCAATGGTTGCACATTATACATCAGCAAAGAAAAAGCGTTCAGATGATGCATATACCGCAGGCGGCAGAGCAGGAAAGCGTCCTGACAGAGCAGTTATAGTATACTGTAAAAAGCTGAGAGAGATTTTCGGAGATATTCCTATAGCCATAGGGGGACTTGAAGCCTCACTCAGACGATTTGCCCATTATGATTACTGGGACGACTGCGTTAAGCCGTCAATACTGCTTGAAAGCGGTGCTGATTTGCTTATGTATGGTATGTCGGAGCATCAGATAACAGAGATTGCAAAAAGGCTTGCAGACGGTGAAAATATAAAAAAACTTACAGATATAAGAGGGACGTGCTATCTGACAGAACCGATAAATACACCTATCGGTGCGGCGGAATGTCCGTCATATAAGCAGGTATGCGAGAGCAAGGAACTTTATGCAAGAGCCTGTAAACAGCAGTATGACCAGCAGGACGAGATATACGGAAAAACCGTTATACAGCGTCATGATAAGCTTATGCTTGTGCAGAATCCTCCTGCATACTGTCTTACAACAGAGGAAATGGATTATGTGTACAGTCTGCCGTATATGCGGAATTATCACCCAAGCTATGAAAAACTTGGCGGTGTTCCGGGAATAAAGGAAGTTCAGTTTTCAATAACTCATAACAGAGGTTGTTTCGGAAACTGCAATTTCTGTTCAATCGCACTTCATCAGGGCAGAAAAATTTCATGCAGAAGCGAAAAATCCATACTTGAAGAAGCAGAAAAGCTTGTTAAAATGCCTGAATTCAAGGGATATATACATGATGTCGGAGGGCCTACCGCTAATTTCCGTCAGCCGTCATGTCAGAAGCAGATAAAACATGGCTTGTGCAAGGGAAAGAAATGTCTTGCACCTACTCCATGCAAGGCTCTTGAGGTTGACCATACGGAATATTTAGGAATACTCCGAAAACTCAGAGCAATAAAAGGTGTTAAGAAAGTGTTCATACGTTCGGGGATAAGATACGATTATCTTATAGAGGATAAGAACGATGAATTTATGAAAGAGCTTATCCGTTATCATGTAAGCGGACAGCTTAAAGTCGCACCCGAACATTGTTCAGCCGTTGTACTTGATAAGATGGGTAAGCCGCATATTGAAACATACAGAAAATTTCAGCAGAAATTCTATTCAATAACGAAAGGAATGGGCAAGGAACAGTATCTAGTGCCGTATCTTATGTCATCACACCCGGGGAGTACGCTCAATGAAGCCATAGAACTTTCACTTTTCCTTAAAGAGCATAAGATGAATCCTGAGCAGGTGCAGGACTTCTATCCGACACCGGGAACAATTTCAACCTGTATGTTCTATACGGAGCTTGACCCATATACCATGGAAAAGGTATATGTTCCGAAAACTCCAAAGGAAAAGGCGATGCAGAGAGCATTGCTGCAATATTTCAAGCCGCAGAACAAGCAGATTGTAATAGATGCACTTATTAAGGCGGGCAGACGTGACCTTATAGGTACATCACCGAAATGTCTTGTTGCTCCGGATAAGCCGATACAGAAAAATCAGCGTGACAGCAGAAAGGGCGGTAATAAGAGATGTATTTCAAAACATTCAAAGAGAAAATAATAAGCCTTGCACTTATATCGTCAATGATTTTCACAGGCTGTACAATAGAATTTGATGCTTCTGATTTGTATAATGATACAGGAAGCAGTTCATATGACTCTGATGGTCTTAAAGTCCATTTTATAGATGTCGGACAGGGTGACAGCAGTCTTATTGTATGTGATGATGTTACAATGCTTATTGATGCAGGCGAAGCGGAGGAAGCAGGCAAGGTTATATCATATCTCAATGATTTGGGGATTAATCAGCTTGATTATATAATTGCAACGCACCCTCATTCCGACCATATCGGAGGACTTGCAGATGTAATAGAGAGCGTTGGTGCTGATACTGTAATTGCACCTGCTATGGCTGATGACAGAATTCCGACCACTAAGACCTATAAAAAATTTCTTGAAGCGGTATATACATCAGGCTGTGAATACGAGGAAGCATATGTCGGAGAGGTTATAAATATAGGTTCAGCTGAATTCAGCATAATTGCACCGTCAGGTGATGATTATGAGGATTTGAATAATTATTCAATAGTCGGGAACCTTGACTATGAGGGCATTAAGATACTGTTCACAGGTGATGCTGAGGGATTGAGTGAAGATGAAATGCTGAATGCAGGGCTTGCAGAGGATATTGACATACTCAAGGTGGGACATCATGGCAGCAGCAGTTCATCAAAGTCGAAATTCCTTGAAGTGATAAAACCAGAATATGCAGTTGTTTCATGCGGAGTTGATAATTCCTACAATCATCCAAATGAAAAAACTATGCAAAGACTTATGGAATATACTGACAATATATACCGCACTGACCAGCAGGGAACAATTGTATTTACCTGCAATGGCAGTGAAATAAGCGTTGAATGTGAAAAATAAACAGGAGTGATTTTACAATGGTTGTGGACAGGATTGAAAATGGCATTGCTGTTATTGAAAATGATGACGGCTCACATTTTGAAGTGAAATGCGGAGTTCTTCCAATGAGTATCAGAGAAGGCGATGCACTTAAAACCGAAAACGGCAGATATGTCATTGATTATGAAATGACAGAGAAATACCGCAGTGATGCGAAAAATCTGCTTAACAAACTCAGGGAGAAAAAATAAAGTGAGTATTGATGTTTTTGATAAGATACGCCAGTCATATCCGCATATGTCAAAGGGACATAAAAGGATAGCTGACTACATACTTTCGGATTATGACAAGGCTTCTGTAATGACAGCACTTAAACTCGGTCAGAGCGTTGGTGTAAGCGAATCGACGGTTGTACGGTTTGCAATGGAGCTTTCATACAACGGATACCCTGAATTTCAGCAGGCTGTAAATGAGGCTATGCGTATAAAATTAACCTCGGTACAGCGAATAGAAGTTTCAAATATGCGTCTTGAAAACAAATCCATACTGGAGGAAGTGCTTAATTCCGATATAGAGCGTATAAGAAAAACACTTGAACAGAGTTCCAAGGAAAATTTTGATAACGTTGTTGAAAAGATTGCAGAAGCGGAAACGGTATACATAATAGGTGCAAGAAGTGCTGAACCGATTGCCCAGTTTCTGTCATATTATATGAGCCTTATGTGTGATGATGTGAGATTTCTTGAAACCAAGGGCACAAGTGCATTGCTCCAGCAGATGATAAATCTCAAGGAAAATGATGCGGTAATAGGCATGAGCTTTCCAAGATACTCGGTTCAGACCATTACTGCTCTTAAATATGCGTCAAAGGCTCATGCAAGCGTAATCGCAATCACCGACAGCAAGGCATCTCCGATAGCTGAATTTGCCGATTATACGCTTTGTGCAAGGAGCGATATGATATCATTTGCAGATTCTCTTGTTGCACCGATGAGCCTTATAAATGCCCTTATAGTTGCACTCAGCATAAAGAAACAGGATACTGTAAACCGCAATTTCAAAATTCTTGAGGATATATGGGACAAGTATGACGCATATAAAAAATCAGAGGACGGAGAAACTGATGAGATATGATGTAATAGTTATAGGCGGAGGGGCGGCAGGCTGTATGGCGGCTATAAGGGCAGCTCTGAATTATCGTCACACGCTTATTATCGAACCTAACAAGCGTATAGGCAGAAAGCTTATGATTACAGGAAAGGGAAGATGCAATGTCACCAATAACTGTGATATTGAGGAACTTATGAAGAATATTCCAGTAAATTCAAGATTTCTGTACAGTGCATTTTCAAATTTTTCATCAGCTGATACAATGAATTTCTTTGAAATGGCAGGAGTCCCCCTTAAAACCGAGAGGGGAAACAGAGTTTTTCCCGTATCGGACAAGGCGGAGGATATTGTAAAGGCTCTTGAACGTGAATTAAAAAGAAATAAAGTCGATATAATGCACGATAAGGTTACTGAAATTATTGTTGATGACGGAGTATGCTGCGGAGTAAAATGCGGTCAGAAAGAGATAAATGCCCAGTCAGTGCTTATAGCAACGGGCGGAAAATCATATCCGCTGACAGGTTCAACAGGTGACGGATACAGGCTTGCCGAAATGGCAGGTCATACCATAACCGAGATAAAGCCGTCACTTGTGCCGATAGTTGCAGAGGAAAGCTATTGCAGGGATATGATGGGACTTTCCCTTAAAAATGTAATGCTTTATCTTTATGACGGTAAAAAGTGCATTTACAAGGAAATGGGTGAAATGTTGTTTACACATTTCGGAGTATCAGGGCCTTTGGTACTTAGTGCGAGTTCACATATAAGAAAAATGGAAAAGGGCAGATATTCAATGAAAATTGATTTGAAACCGGCTCTTTCGCATGAACAGCTTGACAAGCGATTACAGAAAGATTTTTCAGAGATGATAAATCGTTCATTCAGCAATGCACTTGGAAAGCTGTTACCGTCAAAAATGATTTCAACAGCTGTGAAATTATCGGGTATTCCTGCCGATATAAAAGTTAACAGCATTACCCGCGAACAGCGTAAAGCGTTTGCAGAGCTTATAAAAGAATTTCCTGTTACAGTAAAATCATTCAGACCTGTTGAAGAAGCGATAATTACAAGCGGAGGAGTTTCAGTAAAGGAAATAAATCCAAAAACCATGGAATCAAAGCTTGTAAGCGGATTGTACTTTGCAGGCGAGGTAATAGATGTTGACGCATACACAGGCGGATTTAATCTTCAGATAGCCTTTGCAACAGGATATTGTGCAGGCGATAATATGTAGCGGCGAGTCGCCGCCTCCGGTGTTTAGTCAATATTTTTCTTTATGGTGGTCATTTATACAACTTACCTTGCGTATCTCCTTATTGTCAGCCTTATAAAAATTTTCGGGTAGGTTAAAAAATTTCAATATTAAGAAAAGCAACGAAACCAAAAGTTTTTTGCCCAGCTTTTTTCAAAAAGCTGGAAAGTTTGTGCGAACGAAGTTCGCAGAACAGAAACAATAAAAGTCCTATTAAACCGCAATGGGCGACCAGTGGTCGCCCCTACAAAAGTAACCATCGTATTCAAGTTAATAAATTATCAGATTTAATTTAGAAAGAGGTATTTTTATTTATGAGTAAAACAGTAAATATTGCGATTGACGGGCCGGCCGGAGCAGGAAAAAGTACAATTGCCAAATCAGTTGCAGGAAAACTCGGATATGTTTATATAGACACAGGTGCTTTATACCGTTCAATTGCACTCTATACAATAAGAAAAAATGCGGAGTCAAAAGAGGATATAACAGCTTGTCTTGATGAAATCAATCTTGAACTCAAATTCATGGACGGCACACAGAAAGTATTTCTCAACGGCGAAGATGTTTCCGATAAGATAAGAACAGCAGAAGTTTCAATGGGTGCGTCAAGAGTTTCCGCAATTCCGGAGGTGAGAACATTCCTCTTTGAGCTTCAGAAGAAAAATGCAAGAGAAAATAATGTCATCATGGACGGCAGAGATATCGGAACAGTCGTTCTTCCCGATGCAGACCTTAAAATATTCCTTACAGCCAGTGCGGAGGAGCGTGCAAACAGAAGATATCTTGAAATGAAAGATAAGCCCGACTGTCCGACATATCAGCAGATTCTTGATGATATAATCAAGAGAGATTATGATGATTCACATCGTGCGACAGCTCCTCTTAAACAGGCTGATGACGCTGTTCTTGTCGATTCAACGGAAATGTCGCTTGAAGAAGTTATTGACCACATAGCAGGTCTTATATCGGAAAAGGTGAAAAAGTAATATGATATATTTTGTAGTAAGAAAAATTCTGATGGTTATATATAAGATTGTATATAACCTTTCATATGAGGGGCTGGAGAATATTCCAAAGGAGGGCGGATATATCTATGCGAGCAATCACAGAAGCTATGCCGACCCTGTACTTATAACGCTTCCGGTAAGACCTCGATTTGCATATATGGCAAAGGAGGAGCTTTTTCATCAGAATATATTCTTTACAGCAATTATAAAGATGATGGGAGCATTTCCTGTTGTTCGTGGAAGCGGCGATACAAAGGTAATAGATACCTCTATCGAAAAGCTTAAATCAGGACGAAATCTTGTAATATTTCCAGAGGGTACTCGTTCAAAGGACGGTAAGGTCGGCAAGGGAAAAACAGGCGTTGCAATGATTGCGGCCATGGCAGGTGCAGATGTTATACCTGTTGGAATAGTTTTCGAGGGAAAACTCAAATTCCGCAGAAAAGTTGTTGTAAAATATGGGAAGCCGATAAGTGCAAAACAGCTTGAAATAAGCGACAGTGCGTCAGTCAAGGAGCTTAAACCCGTAAAACAGCTTATAATGAAGAATATAACCGAACTGGTGGAGGGATAGTGTATGGCTGAGATAAGTCTTGCAGAACGTGCAGGATTCTGTTTCGGAGTTGACAGAGCAGTTAAAATTGTCTATGAGGAAATAGAAAAGGGCGGAAAGGTATGTACGCTTGGACCTATAATACATAATCAGAATGTTGTTGATGATATAAACAAACGTGGCGGAAGAATAATAGAAAGCATATCCGAGGTAATGCCCGATGAAAAAATAATAATACGCTCGCATGGCGTAGGCAGAAGCGTATATGATGAAATCGCTGAAAAGGGCAATGAATTTGTTGATGCGACCTGTCCTTTTGTTTCAAAGATACATAAGATAGTTCGTGAAAAGTCAGAACAGGGCTATGAAATCATGATTGCAGGCGATGCAAATCACCCTGAAGTAGAGGGAATTGTTGGACATTGCCTGAAAAAACCCATTGTTTTTAATGATGAGAACGAATTAAAAAATTTTTTTTTAAAAAATTCAGATTTTTTGCAAAAAAAGGTTGCAATTGTGGCACAAACAACGTATAATATAATTAGGTGGAAAGTATGCCTTGATGTGTTGCCAAAAGATAATCCAAATATTGAAATCTTTGAAACAATATGCAATGCAACTTCAGCCAGACAATTAAGTGCTATTGAACTTGCAAAAAAATCGGATGCCATGATTATTATAGGCGGAAAACACAGTTCAAATACGATTAAGCTGTACAATGTATGCAATAAGTATTGTCCGTCATATCATATCGAAAATGTAAGTGGTCTTGATGGCATTGATTTGTCATATGCCAATAAAATTGGTATTACTGCCGGAGCTTCTACGCCGGCTTATATAATTAAGGAGGTACAATCACAGATGAGTGAAAATTTAAGGGAAGAAAGCTTTGAAGAAATGTTGGAATCAACATTGAAAAAAATACATACAGGAGAGAAGGTTACAGGTAAGATTGTAAAGGTTGACGATTCTGAAGCAATAGTTGACCTCGGTACAAAGCATACAGGCTATGTTGCTCTTGATGAACTTACAGACGAACCGGGCAAGAAAGCTTCTGATATAGTAAGCGTTGACGATGAAGTTGAACTTATCGTTCTCAAGGTTAATGACCAGGAAGGTACTGCACAGCTTTCAAAGAAAAAAGTTGATGAGCTTGCAGGTTTTGATAATATTTCTAAGGCTTATGAATCAGGCGAAATCGTTGAAGGCGTTGTAACAAACGTTATCAAGGGCGGTGTTCTTGTTTCATGTCTTGGCGTAAAGGTATTTGTTCCAGCTTCACAGACAGGAGTAAGCCGTGAAGAAGGTCTTGATACTCTCAAGAACAAGAAAGTTAAGCTCAAGGTTATTGAAGTAATGGCTCAGCGCCGCAGAGTTATCGGTTCAATGAAAGCTGTAAAGAAGGCTGAAAATGACGAAGCAAGAAAGAAATTCTGGGAAACAGCTGAAGTTGGTGCTGTATACAACGGTGAAGTTAAATCAATCACTAACTATGGTGCATTCGTTGACCTTGGCGGTATAGATGGCATGGTTCATATTTCTGAACTTTCATGGAAAAGAATCAAGCATCCGTCAGAAGTTGTTAAAATCGGTGATGTTATCGAAGTTTACATCAAGGAACTTGATAAAGAAGCTCAGAGAATTTCTCTCGGTTACAGAAAGAATTCTGAAAATCCATGGGAAAAATTCAGAAATGAATACAGCATCGGCGATGTAGTTTCAGCAAAGATAGTTTCAATCACTCCATTCGGAGCATTTGCTCAGATTATTGATGGTGTTGATGGTCTTATCCATATCTCACAGCTTGCTGACAAGAGAGTTGATGATGTTAAGGAAATCGTTCAGGTTGGTCAGACAGTTGATGTTAAGATTACTGATGTTGACTATGATAAGAAGCGTATCAGCATTTCAATGAGAGCTTTAATTAATAATGATGAAGAAGCTGCTGAAGAATAATTATTGATTTTCTTGTAAATCTTATATAAAAATGGCTGCCTTATGGAATAATAAAGTTTCATGGGGCAGTTGTTTTTATGTTTGTGTAAATGTTTACATATGAATTGTGTCATAATGTAAACGTTATTACATATAAAAACAGTCAAATTGCACTTAAAAGCACAGATATTTTGTATTTATTAATAATTGACATATGTCTGCAAATGTATGTATAATTAACTTATGATGAGTATATTCTGAAAGGAGTTTTTTATTATGAAAGCACTCATTACAGGTGCAAGCTCAGGGATAGGCTGGGAAATGGCATTATATCTCAGCGAATTAGGCTATGACCTTATCATAACAGGCAGAAATAAAAAACGTCTGATTGAACTGAAAAAAATGCTGAAAACAAAGACATCAGTTGTTGTCTTAGACCTTTCAGAAGATGATGCACCGCAGAAACTTTATGACTTCTGCAAGGGTAAAAATATTGATTTGCTTGTCAATAACGCAGGATTCGGACTTTTTGGTGAATTTGATGAAATTCCTGCTGATAAGGATTTGGAGCTTATAAAAGTCAATATCATAGCGACAAACACGCTGACAAAGCTTTTCCTTGCTGATTTCAAAAAGAAAAACAGCGGAAGAATTTTAAATGTTGCATCAAGTGCAGGATTTATGGCAGGACCGCTCATGTCATCATATTATGCGTCAAAAAGCTATGTTATAAAGCTTTCTGTTGCGATAAATGAAGAACTGCGGCATAAAAAAAGCAATGTAAAAATAAGTGTGCTGTGTCCCGGACCTGTGGCTACCGAATTCAATAACCGTGCAGGAGTAAATTTCAGCATGAAGCCTGCAAATTGCCGTAAAGTTGCGAGATATGCCATTAACAAAATGCTGGAGGATAAGCTTATAATCGTACCTACATTTAAAATGCAGACGGCTCTTTCGCTTTCAAAATTCGTGCCGATTGAAACGCTTGCAGCAATAACATATAAGATACAGCAGAAAAAATTCTGATGCTGTGAAAAATTATTTTTATTACTGCATTATGGTTGAAATGTTTGTTAAAATATGATATACTTGTTATAGTATCAGGAATATTCTTTATATATTTTTGAGGAGGGGTTTAAAATGAAGAATTTCTTTAAAAGAGCAGTATCAGCTGTTCTCTCTGTTGGTATAGCTGCTACGGCAATTCCAAGCATAGCAGTTAATACAAATGAAGTATCAGCCGCTTCTGATTATAATTATGCAGAGGCTTTGCAGAAATCAATGTTTTTCTATGAGGTTCAGCAGTGCGGTGAACTTCCTGACTGGAATGAAGTTTCATGGAGAGATGACTGTATGGTTAATGACGTTGTACCGGGCGGTTGGTTTGACGCCGGTGACCATATTAAATTTGTACTTACAAACGCATATACAGCAACCATTCTTTCATGGGGACTTCTTGAATACAAGGACGCTGTAAAGGACGCAGGTCTTCTGGAATTATATCTCAACAATCTCCAGTGGGGACTTGATTATGTTGCTGCCTGCGACAAGGGAGATAAGGTTGTCGGTACAATTGCTGATGATGCTTTCGACCATGTATGGTGGGGAAGTGCTGAAGTTTATATGAACAAGTATCTCCTTAAAGGCGGTACAGACCCTCGTCCGTATGATGAAATAACCTGTACTTCAACTGTTGCTCAGATGGCTGCTGCAATGGCATCGGGTTATCTCGTATTCAAGGACGAAAATCCAACACTCGCAAAGAGTTATCTTGAACACGCTGAAAGTCTTTTTGAGCTTGCTGATTCAACAAGAAGCAATGAAGACCAGGGTGTTCAGGGCGGAGGCGGATACTATAAGGCATCTGACTTCTTTGATGACCTTTTCTATGCTGCAAACTGGATGTATATGGCAACAGGCGACAAGAAATATCTTGACCTCTGTGAATCAGATTATATCCCTGAATTTGCTCTTGAAAACCAGTCAACAGAACGCAAATTTACATGGGGCTTCTGCTGGGACGATGCTTCACAGGCTGCTTCACTTCTCTATGCCATAAATACAGGCAAGGACGAATGGAAGGAACAGGTTTACAAGCATCTTGAATACTGGACAACAGGTTACGGCGGAAAGCAGGTAAGTTATACTCCTGATGGTCTTGCATGGCTTTTCCAGTGGGGTTCACTCCGTCATGCAACAACTACTGCATTCCTTGCAATGCTCGCAAGCGATACAATCTTTGCTGATGACAGTGCAAAGGCTGATAAATACAATAAATGGGCTAAGGAACAGATGGATTACTGCTTCGGCAACAATGATTTGGGTATGAGTTATGTTCTCGGTATGGGTGATAAAAACCCGAATTCATGGCATCACAGGACATCAAGCGGTGTATGGGACGACAAGTGGGGCGAACTCGGTACAGAAAAGGAATATGCACATACTCTCTATGGTGCTCTTGAAGGCGGTCCGAATCAGGATGGTTCATTCACTGACCAAGTAAATGCATATCAGAATACAGAAGTTGCCATTGACTACAATGCCGGTTATACAGCTGCTCTCTGTGCTATGATTGCCGATTACGGCGGAAAGAAGCTTGATAACTTCCCGCAGCCTGAAGAACCAAAGTGGACTGAATTCTATATGGAAGCCTGCATTAACCAGTCAAGCGGAAGTTATACTGAAATAAAGGCTTATACAACAAACCATTCCGCATGGCCGGCAAGAGTTGTAAAGGACCTTTCATATAACTACTATATGGACCTTTCAGAAGTATTTGCCGCAGGTCTTACAGAGAACGATGTAACCTGTAAAATCGGTTATGATGAATGGAATAACTGTACAATTTCTGAACACCCAATCAAGTATGACGGAAATATCTACTATGTAAAGATTTCATATGAAGATGGTTCACTCGTAATGCCGACAGGTCAGTCCGAGCATCAGGGTGAAATACAGTTCAGAATAAGCGTTCCGGACAATAATCCTATATGGGACGGCGATAATGACTACTCAATAGAGGGGCTTGTACAGCAGGATATGTCAATCACAGATAAAATCACAATGTATGATGGCGATACACTTATCTGGGGAACAGAACCAGATGGAACAACACCGTCAGATAATCCGTCAACACCTGATGTAAGCACTAAGAAGGGCGATATTAACCTTGATGGTTCTGTAAATGTCAAGGATTTCCTTGAAATGAAGCGTTATATTCTTGGAATTACATCAAATCTCAGCTCACAGGCACTCAAGAATGCTGATATGAATGATAACAGCACAGTTAATATTATTGATGCGGTTCTTCTTTGCAGAGAACTTATCCAGTAATTTATAAAAAAAATTCGGGACAGCTGATTTTATAATCGGCTGTCCTTGTGAAAAATCATAGTTGGAATAAATTGACTTAAATGTATGGGAGCAACCCAATAATATGTCTAACTCATGTTAATTCAATAAATATGGGAGGTAATGGTATGAAAAAGCGATTAATTGCTGCTTCACTGACATTGGCATCATTGTTTACAGTTAATGCTGGTTCATATATCAATAATAATATTTCGGCATTTGCTATAACAGAATCATCCGATTTTGAAAATTTTGACTGGATGCCGAAAAAAATGGACGAGTATGTAAAGTTTGTTTCAGAAAATAGTTCTGTCATGGGAGATATGAATTCTGACGGTTCATTTAATATTATGGACATTGTCCTTCTTCAAAAGTGGCTTTTGTGTGCTGATGATATGGAATTGTCCGACCAGCAGACAGTTGATTTATGTAAAGACGGGGTTATTGATGTATTTGACCTTTGTATAATGAAGAATGAATTATTAAAATCTATGCAAGTCAAACACGATAAGACCGTTGATTCTTTTGTGCCTGTTGCAGAATTATTTTTTTCAGAGCTTGATAAGGGGACAATAAAAGTCGGTGATATAATTGACAATGATGAGTTTAAGGCACTTGCAGGTGCAGACAGCGAGGTTTATAAGAATTCATCAAGTTCATACAATTACACCCCTGAACTTAAGCCAAGTGAGGGACTTAATATTGAATATCTCCTTGAAATAGTCAGCGAAGATGACCCTCTTTATGCATTTCTGACTGATACAGAAAAACTTGATTCTTTAAGCAATGATGAATTAAAAGATATGTTGACTAATGCAGTTCCAAATTGGAGAGAAATGGAGTCAGAGAAGATTCTGTCACCGGCAGCTTTGGAAAACTTAAAAGCTTTATTTGATTCATATGAATTCGTATATGCATATATTCTTGATAATGATACAATTATTATAGACAATGGAACAGGCTTTTTACTTAATGTTGAAGGCATTATAATTACACGCAACAGTAAAAATTTTGATAATTATGATGAAATAAATGTTCCTGAGAAATTTTATTATGACGGAGATGTAATTCACGTTTACAAAAAAGCCGAAGGTTATGATAATGTTTATCATTGGTCAGCAGGAACATAATAATCTGTCTGACTGACGTTAATATAGAACAAGGAGAAAATCTGAATTACAGAATTTTCTCCTTGTTTATTTTATTGAAATTTTCAGTTAATAATGACTAAAAGCTTTTAAGTTCATTAATAAGGAATTTCTTTAACTGTGAAATGTCTTTTACATCAATGTTACCATCTTTATTTACATCAGCGTTTGCAGCCTGTATCTCATCGAGAGTTTTCATTTTTACGATTACCTGAGCAAGAAATGTTACATCTCTTACATCAATCTGTCCATCATTTGTAATATCCCCGAGTAAAGAAGCTTCAACGCCGCCTTGAAAGGAGGACGCAACAGAAGTTTCTGTAGGCTGTAAATTTTCTGATGTTTCAGAAGCTGTTGTAACATCAGGCTGTTTTTCGGTAGTAGTTACAGTAGTTTCAGTTGGTTTTTCTTCCGTAGTAGTGGAAGCAGTAGTAGTTACAGGCGGCTGAGGAATTGATGAGCTGTTGAGAGGGTGCTTTTCACCGCTTGCATCGAGGTTACTGCCCTCTGAATCTGCATATGAAGCATAGTATTCGCTTACTGAAATACCTGTTCCATTGTTTCCAAGAGCTTTCTGATGGTCAAGACCGATATATTTTCCTGTTTTGGAAGTCTGCCAGAGAGCTTCTTCAAAAAGTGCATATTTTTCTTCTTCCCATGTGATTGTAGTTCCGCTGTCGATAGAGTAGCTGAATCCTGCCCAAAGACCGCCTGTATCTCCTGAGTTTGTATTAAGACACCAGAATGTGTGGTTGATATGGTTGTCAATCATATAATCACGCAGAAGCTCCATCCATTTCTGATTTTCAGCACCGTCCATATGACCGCCCCATTCACCGATAAGCTCAGGAGCAATATCTTCAGCATTTATGTATGCCCATGTATCATACCAGTAGTCATCGAGGAGAGTCTGAGTTGTGAAATCCTTATTGAACCATGTCTGTGCATAAACGGACGGACCATAGTCATGAGGTGAATAAACTATTTGTGAAGTACCCTGTTTTGGAACGATAGGATTTTCTCTTACACCACGGAGGTTACCGCCCCACCATGCACCGATATAAGGTGAGTTGTCACGTCTGTCAGCGATACCCCAGTAATCTCCGGGCATTGCACCGCTGAGTGACTGTTCAACGCCTTCAATGAAGATAAGTGCATTAGGATTTACTTCAAGAATGGATTCTGCACATTTTGTAGCAGCATAAGCCCAGTTGTTTTCATCGGTTGAATCGTCCCACTTCGCCGCCTTATCGCCTTCATAACCCTTGCCATGAGGTTCATTCTTGAGGTCATATCCGATAAGAGTATCATTATTGCTGTATTTTTCAGCGAGCCATGTGAGAGTTTCTATCCAGATGTCAGTTGTAACTGTTGTACCGTCAGCAGTTTCCTTGCCGTACCAGAGGTTATAGTTATGACCTGAATTATCAGCGTGAGGACTGTGAATATCTATAAAAGCCTTTATGCCATACTGTTTGCATTTGTTAAGAACAACATCAAAAGCTTTGTCACTGGTGATAAGCGTCTTTCCGTCTGCTTCAACGAAATCCTTGTTGATATGACCATAAGTACCAGCCTTGGTAACATTGCCGCTTTCGTCAACGGTATCAACAGGCGGATTATAAGATGCCTGAACACCGCCGGCACTTACCTGATAAGGTGTACCGTTCATCCATGAAAGTATAAGTTCAGTGGAAATAGGGAAACGTATAACGTTTATACCTCTGTCAGCTACTTCTGAAAGCATATCATCAATATCGCCGGCATAAAGGTAATGCGGAGCATATTCGATACAGTTGAAGCCGAACCAGTTTGCACCTGTAAGCCAGACCTCATTTCCCTCCATGTCATAAAGGTGGCTGCCGACAGCATGAAGCCAGTCATCATTGTTGTCATCAACGGCAGAAACGGTAAGATTTTCATTGATAACCGAATTGTCAGTATCAACAACCGATGTCAATGAAAGAGAAGTCGCAGTTATTGCTGTAACAGAAGCCAGAGCAACAGCTTTTTTTCTGAAATTCATAATAATTACCTCCAATTAAAATTTTTTCTTCTTAATGTAATTTTTTGATAAAATTTTATGCAAACCTTATAATAATATTTTATACTTTATTAAAAGAAATGTCAAGTATTTGCGGCAAGTTGCCCAGGGTTTTTGAATGAGTTAAATTTTTGTTAATAAACGTGATTTCGACAATCCCA
>JBJEQS010000001.1:0-4620 GCA_051881875.1 Oscillospiraceae bacterium | reverse complement strand
AAAGACTGGCGAATATAGTTCGCCATTACAAAATAAATCTATCGAACTCACGTTATTTACTTGTCATTCAAGCCCGAAACTTATTGAAAGTGCATTATTCACTTTGCTCATTGATGGAGTATCCAGTTCCCCGATATGCTCCTTCAGACGCTTCTTGTCTATAGTTCTTATCTGCTCCAGCAATACTATGCTGTCCTTTGCCAGTCCGTACTGTGCCGCATTCAATTCTATATGTGTAGGTAATTTTGCTTTCTCCTTGCGGCTTGTTATAGCTGCTGCTATCACTGTCGGACTGTGCCTGTTGCCAACATCATTCTGAACTATAAGTACCGGTCTTATACCGCCCTGTTCTGAACCTACTACAGGGCTTAAATCTGCATAATAAATTTCTCCCCTTCTTACTGACATAATTCATACACTCCTGATGATTATTTTTTGTAATGTTATTATTGCCGTTTTATCCCTGTTTAATCATTAGTATTATATGCACAAATAAAAAAATGGTTGCAAACCGTTACCAACCTCTTGACATTTTGGTTGAATGGTTGTATAATAATTGTTGCAACCGGTTACCAACCGGTTGGTAACCATCGAAAAAGGAGGTAGTATTGCTTGAATTTTATCACAGTAAAAGAATTCGCTGCACTTGCAAATGTCACTACTCAGGCAGTCTATAAACGTATCAGTCAGCAAGACAGCAATATTCAGCAGTATATTAAAATTGACGGAAAATATAAACTCATAAGTACTGACGCTCTCAAGCTTTTCGCTGAGGAAAATATCGAAAATGATGAGCAGAATTCCGATAATTCAAAAAAACCTGAACCTGAAGCTGCTCCTCAGCCGGAAAAACCTGCTGCTGAAAAGCCTGAATCAATGCTCCCTTCAACTGATGAACATAAGCTACTCAACCATACTACTGACAAGCTTGTTTCATCTCTCGAAAACCATATTGATGACCTGAAAAAAGAAATCGAAACTTTAAGAAATGAACTCGCCGAAAAAAATATGCAGCTGTCAAATCTCAATGAACGTCTTGCAAATGAACAGGAACTTCACAGACACAATCAGCTTCTTCTCGTTTCAACTCAGGAAAATGATACAGAAAAAGAATCCGAAAAAAATTCCGGATTCTTCAAAAAACTATTCAAAAAATAATCCGGTTGCCAACCGTTTGCAACCAGTTGGCAACTAGTTCCAGTGGTATTTCTTTATTACCGCTGCAAAGTCTTTGTATCCGGTGTCAAGGTCAACATCAACACTTATTCCGCCCACTTCTCCGGTGCAGGAATACTGCCATATAAAACATGGCATATCAAGTTCCTCCACATTGTATCTTGCATACCATAAATCAAACTGATTCAGTTCTTCCTGATTAAAATGGTGTTTCAAAAAATCAAGATTTGAATAAAGCAGAGGATAATATCCCTCACGCTGTATGTAAAGCAGAAATGTTTTTACTATCTGCGTTTTAAGTTCGCTGTCCTCGGCAGCCGGACTGTTTTCCATGCTCCTGTATTCATAGTCATAAGCCACAGGATATTCAAGTTCATATCCGGAAATAGTATCAAGACAGGCTTGTGCTTCAAGTATGGCTTCATCTGTACTCGTCGCATTCGCAAACCAGTACACTCCGCAGTTTATCCCGACCGATTTTGCACCCTCGATATTTTTGCGGAAGTTTACTTCTTCATTCAGACCCTCACCGGCTTTTATCATTACAAATTCAATCCCGGAATCCTTTACGCCCTGCCAGTCAATTACTCCCTGCCATTTTGATACATCAATTCCGCTTATCCCTTCTTCTATTATATGCTCATCATCATACATCGGCATTCCTACACGACTGCTTCCTGATTTCATTATGCCATGCTTGAGCAGTATAAGGTCATATATATCGGTTATCCCGTCAGAATTAAGGTCTACGCACTTTATCTCCGGTATTTCTTCTCCGCTTACAAGCTGACGGCTGAATATCATTACGTCCTTTATGTCGGAAATATTATCGCCGTTAACATCACCGTATACCTTTGAAGCTGTATAATCTGCGGTGCTGCCGTCATCTTCCCCCTCAGCAAAGACTGCTGTATTAACTGCCGTTAATGCTGTAATAACTGCGGCTGACAATACTGCCAGACTTCTTCTTATTGAGTTCATATCTTCATCTGCCTTTCATATCTTATAAAATATTGAAAAATTGCATATATTTTTCCTGTTTAAACTAACAGTTTTATTCATTATATCATATAAAATGCACTTTTTCAACATTTTATAACAATTTTTATTATCATATTTCTGGAAATTGTGTTTCCATCAGATATATTTCAATATAATGTATTTAAGGTATGCATTGCCATACAATATAATGATAATACCTTAAAATATTTATTTCGGAGGTTTCTTATAATGGGAGTAAAAGTAGTTAAGTTCGGCGGCAGCTCTCTCGCTGATGCCGGTCAGTTCAGAAAAGTTGCGGATATTATAAAATCCGATGAAAAAAGAAAATATGTTGTTCCGTCTGCCCCCGGAAAACGTTTCAGCGATGACATAAAGGTTACAGATATGCTCTATTCCTGCTATGAAATTGCAAGCAAAAACGGCGATATTACTGAACAGTTCTCCAAAATCAAGGACAGATACAACGGTATTATCAGTGAACTCGGCATAGACCTTTCACTCGAAAAGGAATTCGCTGAAATAGACCACTGCTTACGTGGAAAAGCCGGCCGTGACTATGCGGCAAGCCGTGGCGAATATCTCAACGGCATTATCCTCGCAGCTTATCTCGGCTATGAATTTGTTGATGCCGCTGATGTAATATTCTTCGATGACAACGGCTCTTTCATGCTCGACAAGACTATCGCTGCTGTCCGTGAAAGACTTAAAAATACTGAATGTGCTGTAATCCCCGGATTCTATGGAATTTCCCTCAACGGCACTGTAAAGACTTTCTCAAGAGGCGGTTCAGATGTAACAGGCTCTATCGTTGCAAGGGCTGTACGGGCTGAAATATATGAAAACTGGACAGATGTTTCCGGCTTCCTTATTGCTGACCCGAGAATTGTCGATAATCCTGAGGTTATCACAACTATCACATACAAGGAACTCCGTGAGCTTTCATACATGGGTGCTACCGTTCTCCATGAGGACGCTATCTTCCCTGTAAGAACCGCAGGTATCCCGATAAACATAAGAAATACAAATGCTCCTGAGGCTTCCGGTACTATGATTGTTGCCGAGGAGGGCGATGAAATCAGCAAAAATACCATCACAGGAATTGCCGGCAAAAAGGGCTTCTCTGCAATCACCATAGAAAAAGCTATGATGAACTCCGAACTCGGTTTCGGCAGACGTGTTCTTGAGGTTCTTGAAAAATACGGCGTAAACTTTGAGCATATGCCATCCGGTATAGATACTCTCACAATTGTTGTAAGTCAGTCCAGCCTTGATGGTATTGAAAACAAGCTTATAAACGACATCAGAAAGGAAACCAGTGCAGACCATATCGAAGTTGAACATAATCTTGCACTCCTCGCTGTAGTTGGTCGTGGCATGGTAAAGACAAGAGGTACTGCCGGCAGAGTATTCTCCGCACTCGCTCATTCAAGAATAAATGTAAAGATGATTGACCAGGGTTCAAGCGAGCTTAACATCATTGTTGCTGTCAGTGAATGTGATTTTGAACAGGCTGTAAGATGCATTTACGACATTTTTGTAAATTAAATTTTGTGATAAGCATTTTCTGTAATATTATGTCATAAAATTGTATTTTTCGATGTATAAATATCACAAACAATGTGAGTTTTCAACAAGTTTTCCACAAGTTTTCAACATTTTGCAATTATGAACAAATTGTGTTCTTAACAAAAAAGTCATAATCTTTCCACAAAGTTTTCAACATACTTTCAACAGTTTCAACAGCCTTTTGTGATATTTTATCGCTATAAAATAAATATGTACCGATACCGGAGGATTTTTTATTGAAAATTCTCCGGTTAATTTTTTTATCTGTGGGATTTGAAGAAGTTTTCAACAAACTTTCAACAGTTTCAACAAATGGTATTTTCATGTGGTCAGAAAATGTTGAAAACTATGTTGAAAACTTTGAGTTTTCAACATTTTTTGAAAAACACTGTTGAAAACTTTTTGAATAAATTTTTAAGGAATTTTAAGGATAATGTTGAAAACTTTTTTTTACCATTTTTGAAATTATCACAGCGCCAGCTTTTTGAAAAAAGCTGGGCAAAAACTTTTAGTTTCGTTGCTTTATTTACTGATAATTGTTTGCTTACGGCTCGACCGCTTGGATAAGTCTAAAGCTTGCCTCAAAGACCTGGGCAAAAACTTTTAGTTTCGTTGCTTTATTTACTGATAATTGTTTGCTTACGGCTCGACCGCTTGGATAAGTCTAAAGCTTGCCTCAAAAAGCTGGCGGCAAGTTGCCGCCTCCGGTGTTTAGTCAATATTTTTCTTTATGGTAATCAATTTTATGCAACTTACCTGATAAATAACCATATATCAGCATAAAAAGCGGTCGGGTAGGTACAAAATGCAACTATCAAACTAAATCCGAAACCAAAAGTTTTGGTCAAGCTTTTTCAAAAGCTTGCGGATTCCAAA